>NZ_JAHLRC010000029.1:0-45691 GCF_018919545.1 Citrobacter sp. S46_ASV_140 | reverse complement strand
GTGTGAGCATCACTGGGAAAATCAGGCTGATCTTGCCAATCTGAGTAGAAAATAGGCAGCGACATGAAGGACATGGGAGATAAAGCACGACATAGTCTGAAAATTATCTCACAAGGAAATATTGCTATGTCTGTCAACATCGCCCTTTTTGGTATCGGCCTCGACACATACTGGCCCCAGTTTACAGGCCTGGAGTCACGTCTTCAGGGCTATCTGCAATCAATTGATGAGCGCCTGACGGCGCAACAAGCCAGCGTGATTAATGGCGGCCTGATTGATAACGTCGATAAAGCCGATGCCCTTATCAGACGGTTGCAGCAACAGCCGATCGATGCTGTCTGTCTTTACATCAGCACCTATGCGCTCAGCTCAACGGTGCTACCGCTTGTGCAGAGTATCAATAAACCGGTCATTATTCTGGCCCTGCAGCCAGAGCCAGGGCTGCCTTATTCAACAATCCGTCAAATTCCCGATCGGGGAGGCCGTACTGGAGAGTGGCTGGCGCACTGTCAGGCCTGCAGCGCCCCCGAACTGGCAAACGTGTTTAACCGTGCGAATATCCGCTTTCAGTTGATTGTTGGCGCATTACAGGGCGATGAGTATGTCTGGCAACAAACGGCGCAGTGGCTACAGGCACTTAACGCTCGTCAAATGCTGGCAAATTGTCAGGTCGGCGTCCTCGGGCACTATTATGACGGCATGGTAGACGTTTACAGCAATATGACGAACTTGTCCGCCAAAATGGGCGTACGCTTTAAGCCACTGGAAATGTGTGAGTTGGCGGAATATCGCGAGCAGGTCAGCGAGGCAGACCTCAACGCCAAACGACAGGAAATGCACCGTGTACTTCAGTTGGATGCGGCATGCGAACCTGCAGAGCTCAACCGCGCACTCACCACTGCCTGCGCCATGGATAAACTAATTGCCCAGAATAAACTCGGTGCACTAGCCTATTACTATGAAGGCCGTAACGGCAACGCTTACGAGAACATCATCACCTCAATCATTCTCGGCAACACGCTGCTTACCCACCGTGGTATTCCCGTAGCGGGAGAATATGAAATCAAAAATGTGCTGGCGATGAAAATTCAGCAACTTCTGGGGGCTGGCGGTTCATTCTCAGAACCATATGGCATTGAATTTAATGATGATGCTGTTTTGTGGGGACATGACGGTCCGGCACACCCGCTGATGGCGGATGGTCCGGTGAGTCTGGTGCCGCTGCCGGTTTATCATGGTAAACCCGGTAAAGGTGTATCTATCCAGATGACCGTAAAATCAGGTCCGGTGACCTTTCTTTCGGTAATTGAAGATGCCGAAAACGGGGTGCGTTTACAGTATGCCGAAGGTGAAGCTGTGCCAGGTGAAGTCCTGGATATTGGCAACACCAATAGCCGCTATCGCTTCCCGTTATCAGCTCGCGAGTTCACCACACAATGGTGCATGGGCGGCCCAGCTCATCATTGCAGCATTGGCCTGGGGCACCATGGCGAGGCACTGGAAAAACTCGCCTGGCTACTGGGTATTCAGGCAGTAAGAATTTGCTAATCCTCTATATTTCCGCCCTTCTCAAAAAAGAGGGGCGGGGCCGCATTTGTGATCAATATCCCTTTCATCCCCTGAATTTTGCCAGCATTACTGATCACACGGCAGCATGCTGAAGGTTAATCTATTGCTCACTCTTTAGACTTTTGAACATCAAAACGGGTGTTTTCATCCTGCCAAATCGATAATTCAAAAGGAAACAGAATGGGTAACGCAATTACGATGGGGATAATATGGCATCTAATCGGTGCCGCTAGTGCCGCTTGTTTCTATGCCCCTTTTAAAAAGGTACAACACTGGTCTTGGGAAACCATGTGGTCTATAGGTGGTTTTGTTTCATGGCTGATCCTTCCCTGGCTCGTCAGCGCGATCCTTCTGCCGGACTTCTGGGCCTATTACAGTTCATTCAGTGCGTCCACCCTGCTGCCGGTATTTTTATTCGGTGCCATGTGGGGGATTGGTAATATCAACTATGGCCTGACTATGCGCTATCTCGGTATGTCGATGGGGATCGGGATCGCTATCGGCATTACGCTAATTGTTGGTACCTTAATGACGCCAATCATTGCCGGTAAATTTGACGTGCTCATTGGCACACCAGGCGGACGTATGACCCTGCTCGGCGTGCTGGTCGCCCTGATCGGGGTGGCGATTGTCACCCGCGCCGGACAGTTAAAAGAGCGCAAGATGGGCATCAAGGCCGAAGAGTTCAATCTGAAAAAAGGTCTGATACTGGCGGTGATGTGCGGCTTTTTCTCCGCGGGGATGTCCTTTGCCATGGATGCGGCTAAACCAATGCACGAAGCCGCTGCAACACTCGGTATCGATCCGCTGTATGTCGCCCTGCCAAGCTACGTAGTCATCATGGGCGGTGGTGCGGTGATCAATCTGGGATACTGCTTCATTCGTCTGGCAAAAATGAAAAACCTGTCAGTAAAGGCCGACTTCTCTTTAGCAAAACCGCTGATTATCAGCAATATCCTGTTTTCTGCGCTTGCTGGCCTGATGTGGTATCTCCAGTTCTTCTTTTACGCCTGGGGCCATGCCAAAATTCCAGCACAGTATGACTACATGAGCTGGATGCTGCACATGAGCTTCTACGTCCTGTGCGGCGGTATCGTGGGCCTGATCATGAAAGAGTGGAGCAATGCAGGGAGACGTCCGGTCAGCGTGCTAAGTCTTGGCTGCGTAGTGATCATTGTCGCGGCAAACATTGTTGGTCTGGGAATGGCCAGCTAACGACACAACCCCCGACGACGATGACGCCACTGCGCTGGCGTCATCCCAACTTTACGGTTAAATACCACCGAAAATCAGTTTCCGTTGAACTACCTTAAATTAACCAAATAATGATGGCGTTACTCACAAAATAACTCCTTTCGAGCGTATAGCTTAAATCCGTTCAGCAATAAAAACAGATACCCGATAACCGGCACCCAAAAGCTCAAACGCAGGCCAATAGCATCAATAACCATCCCCTGGATAAAGGGCAGCACCCCGCCGCCAATGCCCGCCATAATCAAGCAAGCAGAAATAGATGCCGCATAGCGATCAAGGCCGGAGAGCGTGCGAGAGAAAATAATGGGATACATCACCGAGTTCATGAGTCCCGTCGCCAGCAGACAATAGCCGCCAAAACGGTTAGCGAAAACTATCGCGGCAACGGTTAGTAGTACCGCTTCCGAAGAACACAGGCAAAACAACAACTGAGGTCGGCAACAGTGAGCCAGCAAGCCATACAAAAACCGCCCCGCCAATGCACCGCCCCAGTACAACGCGATAAAGGAGGTCGCTTGTGCAAGCGAAAACCCGCCCAAAGATGGGTCGTGAAGATAGCTGAGAGCCGTAGTACCAATGCTGACTTCAACGCCAACGTAAACAAGAATGCCACTCACCCCAGTACGAAACTGCGCATAGCGCCTGAGCGCACGAATCGCAGAAAAAATATTCTCGTGCGCGTCACGAAAATCAGCAATTGAAAAACGGTATAACGCAACCAGCAGTATGCCTCCCACCAGCATCAAACCGAGATACACCCCTGGAACTGAAATGACAGAGCCAGCCAGAACAACCGCCAGGACGACAGGCGCCAGCGCCGCCCCGAGGGAGTTGATGGACGACGCCAGACTGAGGCGTCCAGCCGCACTTTGCGCCTCGCCAAGCCGATTAACATAAGGGTTTGCGACCACCTGCATCGCCGCAACCCCCATCGCCACAATGAAAATCCCCACCAGGCAACCGGCAAATGACGCCAGCCAGAGCGATACGGCAATCACCACCGAACCACTTGCGGCAAGTATCAACGCCAGTAAGAGTGCGCTGCGATACCCTAAACGCGCCATCCAGCCTGAACACGGTAAACAAATCACAAACGGTGCGAGATAAAACGCCACATTTACCAACATCGAGTCTCGCCATGAAAGCGAAAAAACTTGCCGGAAAAAGGGAATCGTGGCGCTATTAATTGCCGTCAGGACGCCCCAGTAAAAAAAGACAGCCGACAGCAGAATGAACGCCCGGCGAGGATTCTGTACCATGATTTATCCCGCCATTTCCTGTGCCAGATGCACGGCGACATCCTGCGGCGACATGCTGCCAAGCAACTGCTCACGGAACTCCACATGCATCAACTTACGCGCCAGACGGGAGAAGATTTTCATATGATCGCCCTTCTCCTGCTCACTCACCGTCAGCATGATAACCAGCGAGACATCCACCTCGTCGCTCCACGCCAGTGGCTCACTCAAACGCATCACCGACACGCTACTGTGCGCGACCGCCGCCGATTTGCAGTGCGGAAGCGCAATCGCAAATCCTAATGCGGTAGAGAAAATCGCCTCACGCTGCCAAATAGCCTCTTCAACGGCTGAGCCGGAAAAGACCCGCTGTTCGACCTCCAGATTATCGGTGAGCACCTTAATCGCCTCCGCTTTACGGGTAATCGCCCGATCGAGCAGGATCAGGGCGGGATCAAACACGGGTTTTGCTTGCGCCGCCACCTGTTGTGAAAGTAGTAGCGCCACGTCCTGACCACTTTCACAAGCTAATGCCCGTTCCAGCGTCTGCTCGCTGTGCGCGAGGGTTAAGGTCATTAAGCGCGCCTTGGCTGGCGCAATACGGCTTGAGGACATGCTGATCTGTCGTAAACCAACGCCCAACAGTAGCGCCAGCGCCGACGGGTCGCCGCCCATCTCGCCGCACAGGCTGATCTCAATACCGGCCCGCTGCGCGCGTGCCGTCATCTCCTTCAGTAACTGTAAAAACGCGGGGTCAAAATAATTGTAGAGATGTCGAACCTGCGCGTTGCCCCGGTCGCAGGCCAGGAAGTATTGCGTCAGGTCGTTGCTGCCAATCGAAACAAAGTCGATATACGCAGCGGCTTTCTCCAGCAGATAAAGCACTGATGGCACTTCCGCCATAATACCCAGCGACCACTGCCCAACCGCCGCCCCCTCGGCCAGCAGTTGCGCCGCTGTTTGCTGGAACTGTTCACGCAGCCACTTCACCTCAGCAAGCGTAGTCACCATCGGCGCCATAATGTGCAACGGTCCGGCGGCGCTGGCACGCAGTAGCGCACGTATCTGAGGACGGAAAATCGACATAAATTCGGGATACAGGCGGATGCCGCGCCAGCCAAGAAACGGGTTTTCCTCCGGCGGCATCGCCAGATAGTCACAGGGTTTATCGCCACCAATATCCAGCGTACGGATCACCACTTTACGCCCCCGCGCCTGTTCCAGCACATGACGATAGGCCTGGTACTGCTCCTCCTCGTCAGGCGGCGCGGCTCGTTCGCAGAACAGCATTTCAGTGCGGAACAGACCAATCCCCTCCGCCCCGGCGGCAAATGCCGCTTCCACTTCCGCAGCCAGCGCGATATTCGCCAGCACCGTCACCCGTTCGCCCTCTTGCGTCGCCCCAGGGCGTTGAATAAGCGGCTGTAAACGCGCCTCAAGGCGCTGACGTTTGTCCTCTTCCAGTTGATACCACCGCAGAGCCTGCTCATCCGGTGACACCACCACCACCCCGTGGCGAGCGTCGAGCAGCAGCGCTTCACCACCGCGAATACGCCCCGCTTCCGCCGCCTCTACGCTCAGCAGCGGAACCCCAAACGATCGCGCCAGAATGACGGTATGTGATGTTTCCCCGCCCGCGCCCATCACCACACCTTTCAGATGCGGGCCGCGCAGCGCCAGAAACTGGCCTGGCGTTATGGGAACCGGACTGATAACGATGGTATCTTGCGACAATGCCGTTTGCGGCATCAGCGGCTGCGCGGTGAGATGCGCCGCCAGACGCAGGCCCAAATCCTGTAAATCCAGCACCCGCTGTTGTAGGTAGAAGCTGCGACTTTCGCGCAGCGGCGCGCTCAGTTCATCCAGCGCCAGCGCCAATGCTGCCAGCGCATTGCGCGCTGTACGGTCGGTAAGTAGCGAGGTTTCGAAGAGCGCATCGTCCAGCAGTTTGACATGAGCCTGTAGCACCGCTGCGGCTTCTCCCTGTGCATGCGGTAATGCGTCGTGCAGCTCGCGGCGTACTTGCTCAAGTGCCGCTGTCAGCGCGGCTCGCTGTACAGCCGGTGCCGCCACCGCCTCTTGTTCTGCCAATTGATACAGATCCGGCACGCCCAGATGCATTGCCACCCCTTGCGCCAGCCCAGCGCTCACGCCGTTACCGCGTACCCACTCCGCGCGGGTCTGCGCCAGAAAAACCGGCAGAGGTTGCTCCACCCGTTCCGGCGTCTGGGCAACGGGTTCATCACACGCGGCAAACTCTTGCCTCACAAACTGAGTCAGCGCCTGATGCGCGGCAGATTCATCCTCGCCCTCAATCACCAGTTCACACGGGTCCTGATACAAAATATCGGTCCCAATCATCGCCAACACGCTACGGGCATCGGCCTGACGCTGGTTACGCAGATTGCCTATTTGAACGCGAGCCTGAAATGCGCTGACGCGCTGCTCTAACGCACTGGCGGGGCGGGCATGTAGACCATTTGGCAACGGGCAGGTAAAACGAATGTTTAACACAATATTATCCTCTGGCTGCAGGCGTAATACGCCATGAGATCGGCGTGCAGGCCGGTATCGTTTCATGCGATGAGTTCAGCGATTTTTCCGCCAGCGTAACTTCGCGCACTGTCGCATCAGCAACCGGCGTTGAGCTGATCTGCGGCTGCGAGCCGGGGTTCCAGCCGCGTAAAATCAGCGCATCTTCACGTTGCGCTTTTTTCAAGGTGCTGAAATGGAGTGGTGTCTCCCAGTGCAGCAGGCTGTAGGCTGTCGGGAATGTCAGCGCGTGTGGATTAGTTTTAAAACGCGCCCAGCCGGAATCCAGCCAGCCAACTGGCGGTGTGCGCCAGGCTTCGACTTCACGCCAGAAGTTCGGGCTTTCACCATCGCACAACGGGATGAGCGCGAAGCGGGCGCTAAATTCGCCTGGGATCTGTGAGTCTGGGGAAGGCAACGCCATACCGGATGCGCGTCCCGGACGCCACGGCATACCGGCACGTCCCAGCCAACCCACGCTACGTAGTAGCGTAATGGCGATAACCGATGGGCGTTCTGCGGGAATTTCATATTCTCGCAGCCCATCCGTCACCACACTGATGCCCTGCTTGCCATCATGCATCATTACCAGACTTTGCATTGGCCACAGCGATGCCGGGGCTTCACCCCAATTTTCCTGCTGCCAGACATCCAGCGTGGCCGGTCGGTTGGCGCGACGAATGAGACCAAACGGTTGATCGGCAAAATGGACATCGGTAAAGACATCAGCAGGAATTTCCACCTGTAAACGATGATCGTGCAAGGTGTTGTTGACGCTAACCTGGAGGTCCAGCGTCGGGCGCTGGTGATCCAGCATGACCACCATGCTGACATCCAGTCGTGCATTACAACGGTGCTCCTGCCTGTCGGCCAGCGTGTGCGGTGCTGCGATAGACCAGCTTAGCGACAACGTGTCCACCAGCGCGCCGCGCTGCCAGTCGGCGTGAAGCAGCGCCCCTGCGCCGGTAACGCGCCAGTCATCCTCTGGTGGAGAATAGTTATAGGTGTCACCGGCATCGCCGCCGTCCACCAGTTGAATAAGGTTCTCCCAGCGCTTACCGCTGCGCTTATCGACCAGAACGACCTGTTCACCTTCCAGCGTCAGGCGTAACCACGGGTTCTCCAGCGCCTCTTCTGTCGAGGACGGCACAGCAAATCCGGGGGCGCACTCATCTTGCAGATACAGGGTGGTATAGCCGCAGGCGGGGAGCGATGCGACCTCCAGTAAAATATCGCACCGCCGATAGAAGACCGGATCGGGGCTATTGGACAGTTCCTGAACAATGACGGACATATCTTGCGATGTCTCACGCATAATCTGCCAGCGGCAGGGTTGTCCCTGCTCGTCAACAATGCGGAACGCCTCACCGGGTAGGTAGAGCGTCAGCGCCACCAGGCCATCGCGCACCGACGGCAGCGCGTTAAAGACGATGATTTTTTTACCCTGTTGCTGCGCCGTAATGCCGTTTGCCAACA
This sequence comes from Citrobacter sp. S46_ASV_140, assembly GCF_018919545.1. Classification (NCBI taxonomy): domain Bacteria; kingdom Pseudomonadati; phylum Pseudomonadota; class Gammaproteobacteria; order Enterobacterales; family Enterobacteriaceae; genus Citrobacter; species Citrobacter sp. S46_ASV_140. Next base: position 37,622 of record NZ_JAHLRC010000029.1, on the reverse strand, counting down.
TCTGCATATTCAGCTCGTACAGGCGCTCGGCTTTTTCCTGACCCGAGAGCAAACGCGCCTTAACCATTGCATTCACGCGATCGGCGTTACACCCACCGATACTATCGTGAGCGTGGGATTTCATCGCCTCGCGCCATATTGTCTCAACGGCTCGCTGCGGATAGGGCAACCCCAGCGTCCAGGCCACACTCAGCAACGGTTCTAGCTGACGGCTGACGAAGTTCTCCAGCCGGACGTTGGCCTGTTTAATATCCATGCGGGTAGAAAAAATACCGCGATGGATACGCATATATTTCGGGCTTAGCAGTTCGCCCTCAAAGATCGCCAGCGGCGTATCCGCCAGTGCGGCAAAGTAACGGCTAAAGTCGCTGCGAATAAAGCGGTACGCCGTTTGTTCCTGATTCAGCGTGTCGAGCATTGCCGGAACGCCGTACTCAAACGGTGACTGATCGTTACCGTTCGGCAGTAGTAGCTGCGTACTGCGGCTAAATGCCGCCTGCTTTTCCATAACCGCAGAGAGGCGCGGCCAGGCCTGGTTGGCATCCGTCGGCAACCACTTAGCGCACCCATAACCCTGCGGTAATACCGCCGTCGTCACCACGCTGCCCCCCTGGCTTCGCCAGCGGAACTCGGTAAACGGCGTGTCGTACTCGCTCCAGCCGCGCCAGATAATCGCGTGGTCGATGGCAAACTGATTAAGGAACATGGGCAACTGTGCGCTCTGGCCAAAGGAGTCCGGCACATAACCGACCGCCATTCTCGGCCCTATCTCGTCACAGTCAGCCTGCCCCAGCAGCAGATTGCGGGTGATGGACTCAGCGCCAACCACCAAAAAATCGGTCTGTGTATACCAGGGACCGATTAACAAACGTCCGGCTTTCACCAGCGCCTGCACGCGTTCGCGGTTTTCTGGTGCCAGTTGGAAATAATCTTCCAGCACCACCGTTTGGCCATCAAGCATAAATGGACCTAATGATTCATCCGCTTCAAGATGTTGGATAAGATCTGCCATAAAATAATAAAGCAGAGCCTGGGAATCATTCTCCGTAAAATACCATTCACGATCCCAGTGCGTATGCTGAATTAAATGAACCGTTTTCATTTCGTTTATTCCTGTTTTAAGGCGTAGGTAACCCGCACGGATATTTACCCGCGCTAAACATAGGGAAATATTAATTCAGTAGTACGTCTAACGGCTGGCTTTAAATTTCGGCGCCACCGTCTCTTTTCTCACCTCAGGCGTGGCTGTCGGGCCACGGAATATCAACAGTGAGCCGCAGGCGATAATCGCCGAGCCGCAGACAATCGAGAGCACATAAATCGGCCATTTTTCTACCGCCAGCCAGCCGTAAAAACCGGAGATCGGCGCATGGTTTACCGCCCCTAATCCTACCGCCATCGCCGCCCCCACCGCCGAGCCAATCACGTTGACGACAATAATTCTTGGGTTTGACAGCGCAAACGGAATGGCGCCTTCAGAAACACCAATCAGCCCCATCAACGTAGAGGCTTTACCCGCCTCACGCAGGGATTCCGGGAAGCGTGACGACCACAGCAGCGTAGCGACACCCAGACCAATTGGCGGCACGATAATCGCCACCTGCGCGGCGGTGTTTGGGTCATAAATACCGGAGGCCAGTAACGCCATTGCCGTCGTCACCGCCGCCTTGTTAATCGGGCCGCCGAGATCAAACCCAACCATGCCGCCAATGACCGCCGCCAGCAGCACTTTGTTCGTGCCGGACATGGATAACAGCCAGCTTTCCATGCCGTGATTCAACGCCGCCAGCGGCGTACCGATAATAAATGCCATCACCACGCAGGTCAGCAGCGTACCGCCGACTGGCAGAATGAAAATAGGCACAGCAGAGGAGAGCGCCTTCGGCAATTTGATGTAGCGGTTCAGGGCGCGAACGATATAGCCCGCGACAAAACCGGCCGCCAGCGCGCCGAGAAAACCCGTTCCCAGGTTACTCGCCAGCAGTCCGCCAATCATCCCCGGCGCAAGACCCGGTTTGTTCGCCAGCGCAAAGCTGATATAGCCGGCCACCACCGGCAACATCAGGGACAGCGCCAGCCCGCCGAAACCATCAAATTTGTGCAGCAACTGCACCACCATGCCGGCCTGCTCGTAGCTGGCATCCCAGATGTTATCAATACCGTAGAGAGAAGCGCCGATACGGGCGATCCCCATTAGCACCGCTCCAGCAATGACAAACGGCAGCATCCATGAAACGCCGGTCATAATGGCGTTCTTGACCTCTATCCCGGTAGACGGTTTGTCTCCCCCCTGAAACTTAGCCATTTGCAACCTCCTGCTCTACTGCTTCAAACACCGCATCGCCAAATTTGATGGGATCAGAGACGCTGCATTCGAGCTTCACCATGCCATCGAAACGCTCTTTCCCGCTAATCGCAACGTCGGCAGCAATGATGACCGCGTCAGCGCGCGCCAGATCCTCTGGCGTAATTTCATTCTCAGCGCCAATGCTCCCCTGCGTTTCCACTTTAACTTCATGCCCACGGTTTTTCCCCGTGATTTCAAGCGATTCCGCAGCCATGTAGGTATGAGCAACGCCGGTCGGACAAGCTGCAACACAAACAATGTACATAATGATTCCTCGTAGATTCAGGCAATAAAAAAAGCACAATGGCGAAAGTGCGCATTGTGCTTTGTGTAGGACTAACAAATTGATAAACCTGGCTTTCACCGTCAGCGCCGCTGGCATGGCGGCAAACTAACAGTTGGTGCAGGCTGGAGTTACGGAAACTGAAGGCCAGCTCGTCACGTTTGCGACGGCACAGCAGCGCCTGCGGGAAATGCAGGCCAAAACGGGCAGGACGATGACAGCGTTGACGTACGCTCGCGCCGATAGCTTCGCTGGCGCAGTCCCACAGGCTGGACCATTCGCGCGCCATTTGCGTATCCATACACTCCTGCTCGGCGATATCATTTTCAGCCAGATCGTTAACGGAATTAAACCAGCAAAAATAATCAAGCATACGTTTAATTTTGCGATCGCAAGATAGCAAAATTAAAAGCAGACTTTTGATGATTATAGAGTTGGTCAACACAAACGTTACTCCGATAAATAAGTTTGCTGAGAATAAAACAAAAATAAAAGAGCAACTGTGATTTATTGCACAGAGCATTCACTCATTATGTCTGATTTAGTCCGAATATGTATCAAAACGCCACTGCAATATATAAACCAGATTTATATATTATGGTGTCACCCGACTACGATGGCGCCATTGCCCTGGCGTCATCCCGACTTCGCGGTTAAATACCACCGAAAAATAGTTACTGTCTTCAAAACCGCACTGCATAGCAACTTCACCAATCAGCTTTTCAGTATGCGATAACAGATACTGAGCATGGCAAATGCGCAGTTGCCGCAGGTAATGGTTGATAGTCATCCCGGTCTGGCTGCGGAACTGCTGGCGCAAAACGCGTTCGCTGCACCGTTCACGCTCGCAAAACGTATCCAGTTCGAACGCATGCTCATGGCTACCGGCTAACGCGGTGATCAGTTTATCCAGCAGCGTTTCACTTGACGTCGCCGGGAGCGTATCCGTGGCATAACGATGACGTTTAAGGTGAGTTACCAGTTGACCAAACAGCAGCTCAGCCATGGTAAAGGCCTGCGCATCGCGCTGATTACTTTCATGCTCAAGCTGGCTTATCACCTGTCTGGCCTGGGTCATGCCAACGCTGCCAAGTCGCCAGTGCGGCTGCCTTGGCGTACCGTCAAATCCGGGGATCGCCCCTTGCCAGTCAACATTCAGCGTTAACCGCTCCGGGCAGTAGATGATATTTTGCAACACAAGGTCGTTAACGGAGGTATAGGAGTGTTTATCTTCGGCGCGAATGTAAAACAGATCGCCACGGGTTATCCGGTACGGACGATCGTTAAGGACATGCAGACCATTGCCGCGCCAGACCAGAACCAGCTCGCAAAACTCGTGGGTATGCTCAGCAAAGACATCCTGCGGATAACGATCGGCCACGGCGACAGCCTGCTGCTCATGCGCAAAAAAGTCTGATTTCAAAAGAACCAGATGATTCGCCATCACATCACCTCAACCTGTACGCTTGCCGGATAAGCGCAGCGCATCCGGCATGAAAGGGTATGATTATCAGCAAACGGACGGTAAAAAACGTTGATAGCTTTCGCGTTACTGAAGGCTGCTTCCCGCTATAAGGTCACGCCCCTGACGAATATCGCGTGGCGACCACTCGAACTCACGGCGAAAAAGCGTCGAAAAGTGGTTACTGTCACCGAAACCGCAGAGATAAGCGATATCAGTCACGCTGTCATCACTGTGGCGGAGCAGATGTCGGGCTTTAATCAGTCGCAGACGGTTAAGGTAGCGCTGCGGCGTCAATCCTGTTTGCTGTTTAAGCTGGCGATGCAGAGTGCGTAAAGAGAGCGAAAACTTCTCGGCCAGCGCCTCCCAACACACCTCTTCGGCAAAGTTATCCTCCAGCCATGCCATCAAAAGGTTAAGCCGTGCATCGTTATCGGTCGCCGCTTCCATCAGGCTGCTTTTACGTAGCAGTACCAGCAACTGCATAAACAAGATCTCGCGATTTGCCGCCGTGGGCGTATCCATCTCCTCGCCGAGCGTCTCCATCTGCCCCACCAGGTGACGAACCTGCTGCAGTACGCCCTGGTTTACGCGCCAGTGGGAGGGATACTGCCCATTTTGTTCCTGAGGCAAAAGCTGATTCAGCCCGGCCAGAAATTGAAACGCATCCGGAGAGCGATACAACACATTGGTCAGACACAGATTGTCAGTATGTTCATATAAATGCCTGTCATGATCGCGGACGAAACACACCGTACCGCCGCTGATGGTGTAAGGCTGTCCGTTGAACACATGGATCCCCGTTCCATGTTCGACCACCACAATTTCATGAAAATCATGATGATGTTCAGGAAACGCGGGCTGAGGAAGCCGCGGTTCAATAGCCACAGGTGCTTTACCTGTCGGAAAAAAATCCACGCAATGCAGTACGGTCATGACGGCTCCCCCTGATTAACGAATATGGCTGAATAGTAATTAAGGGTTCCTACCCTCACCTTAATTTTTTGACGCCAAAGTGCGTAAACACGGTTAATTCTTCAAGAAATGGCGGGAAAGATCGGGAAATGCGGAAGGCGTCACATCCGCCAAAATCCGCGCTATTAGTGGAAACTGTGAACAACATCACGTTCACCTTTGCCATGTTGCCAGCCGCTAATTGGGGCTGTCACTGTCAAGAAGGTACGCTTTATTCGGGGTTCTTAGACTGAGTGCAATAAAACTCAGAAGGACCTCGCCATGACTTTTCGCCATTGTGTCGCTGTCGATCTCGGCGCATCCAGTGGGCGCGTAATGCTCGCACGTTACGACAGTAAACACCGCACCCTGACGCTGCGTGAAATCCACCGCTTCGTTAACTGTCTGCAAAAAACGGACGGTTTTGACACCTGGGACATCGACAGCCTGGAAAACGACATTCGCCTTGGCCTGAAAAAAGTCTGTGATGAAGGCATTCGGATAGACAGCATTGGCATTGATACCTGGGGCGTGGATTACGTATTGATCGATAACGCCGGCCAACGTGTTGGTCTGCCGGTCTCTTACCGTGACAGCCGCACGACCGGCATTATGTCACAGGCGATGGCGCAGCCAGGTAAAGGTGAAATCTACCGCCGTAGCGGCATTCAGTTTCTGCCGTTTAACACCTTGTATCAGCTACGTGCGCTGGTTGAACAGCAGCCAGAACTGCTTGCGCAGGTGGTACATGCCCTGCTGATCCCCGACTACTTCAGCTTTCGCCTGACCGGCAAATTGAACTGGGAATACACCAACGCCACCACCACCCAGTTAGTCAATATCAACACCGACGACTGGGATGACACGCTGCTGGCGTGGACCGGGGCAGACAAAGCCTGGTTTGGTCGCCCGACGCATCCGGGGAACGTCATTGGTCACTGGATTTGCCCGCAGAAAAACCAAATTCCGGTTGTGGCCGTCGCCAGTCACGACACCGCCAGCGCGGTCATCGCTTCACCGCTGGCCGATAAAAATAGTGCGTATCTCTCTTCCGGTACCTGGTCGCTGATGGGCTTTGAGAGCAGAACGCCGTATACCAACGATGCGGCGCTGGCAGCGAACATCACCAACGAAGGGGGCGCGGAAGGGCGCTACCGCGTACTGAAAAACATCATGGGACTGTGGCTGCTCCAGCGCGTTTTAAAAGAGCGCCAGATTACCGACCTGCCAACGCTTATTGCCCAAACGCAAGCGCTGCCGGCCTGCCAATTCCTGATAAACCCGAACGACGATCGCTTTATCAACCCCGACGATATGAGCGCGGAAATTCAGGCGGCCTGTCGTGAATCGGGTCAACCCGTTCCCCAGCAAAACGCTGAACTGGCGCGCTGTATCTTCGACAGCCTGGCATTGCTATACGCTGACATTCTGCAAGAGCTGGCACAGCTGCGTGGTGCAGCATTTAGCCAACTGCACATCGTTGGCGGCGGCTGCCAGAACGCCCTACTGAACCAGCTGTGCGCGGATGCCTGCGGTATTCGCGTGATGTCCGGGCCGATTGAGGCCTCCACGCTCGGCAATATTGGCATCCAGTTGATGACGCTGGACGAGCTTAACAACGTTGATGATTTCCGTCAGGTGGTGCGTGCCAACTACGACCTGACCACCTTCATTCCAAATCCTGAAAGTGAAATTGCCCGCTACCAGGCGCAGTTTCCATCACTACGACAGACAAAGGAGCTTTGCGCATGACCACTCAACTTGAACAAGCCTGGGAACTGGCAAAACTACGTTTCGCCGCGGTAGGCATTGATGTCGAGGCGGCCTTACGCCAGCTCGATCGTCTGCCGGTCTCCATGCACTGCTGGCAGGGCGATGATGTCGCCGGTTTCGAGAATCCGGAAGGCTCGCTCACAGGCGGTATTCAGGCTACCGGCAACTATCCGGGCAAAGCGCGTAACGCCACCGAACTGCGCGCCGATCTGGAGCAGGCACTGAGCCTGATCCCGGGTCCAAAGCGTCTGAATTTGCACGCGATCTATCTGGAGTCCGATACGCCGGTTGCACGCGACCAAATCAAACCTGAACACTTTAAAAACTGGGTTGAGTGGGCGAAAGCAAACCAGTTAGGGCTGGATTTCAACCCATCCTGCTTCTCTCACCCGCTGAGCGCCGGCGGCTTCACGCTGGCCCACGCCGATGACACCATTCGCCAGTTTTGGATTGACCACTGCAAAGCCAGCCGTCGCGTCTCAGCGTATTTTGGCGAGCAGTTGGGTACGCCGTCAGTGATGAATATCTGGATCCCGGATGGCATGAAAGACATTACCGTTGACCGGTTAGCGCCGCGCCAACGTCTGCTTGAAGCACTGGATGAAGTGATCAGCGAAAAACTCGACCCGGCGCACCATATCGACGCCGTCGAGAGCAAGCTGTTTGGCATCGGCGCCGAAAGCTACACCGTGGGCTCCAACGAGTTCTATATGGGTTACGCCACCAGCCGTCAGACTGCGCTGTGCCTGGATGCGGGTCACTTCCATCCGACTGAAGTGATTTCCGACAAAATCTCCGCCGCCATGCTGTACGTACCGCGTCTGCTGCTGCACGTCAGCCGTCCGGTGCGCTGGGACAGCGATCACGTGGTGCTGCTGGATGACGAAACGCAGGCGATTGCCAGCGAGATCGTCCGCCACAACCTGTTTGACCGCGTACACATCGGCCTCGACTTCTTCGACGCCTCTATTAACCGCATCGCCGCGTGGGTTATCGGCACCCGCAATATGAAAAAAGCCCTGCTGCGCGCGCTGTTAGAACCGACCGAGCAACTACGTCAGCTTGAAGCCAGCGGCGACTACACCGCTCGTCTGGCCCTGCTGGAAGAGCAAAAATCGCTGCCGTGGCAGGCCGTCTGGGAGATGTATTGCCAGCGTCACGACACGCCAGCAGGAAGCCAGTGGCTGGACAGCGTGCGCACCTATGAGAAAGAGATTTTGAGCAAACGTAGCTAACCGTGACACCAGGCTTACAGGCCGGATAAGACGCCCCACGTCGCTATCCGGCAATGAATGAAAGACGATTGCCGGATGGATCTTCACTTATCCGGCCTACGTAAGACCCGATAACGATCGGGCAATCAACAGGATCACCGAATATGCAAAACATGACTAATTCCTGGTTCGTCCAGGGGATGATCAAAGCCACTTCCGACGCGTGGCTGAAAGGCTGGGACGAACGTAACGGCGGCAATCTGACGCTGCGTCTGGATGAGGCTGACATTGCGCCATTTAGCGCCGATTTCCACGAAAAACCGCGCTATATCGCGCTAAGTCAGCCAATGCCTTTGTTGGCTAACACACCGTTTATCGTCACCGGTTCCGGTAAATTTTTCCGTAACGTTCAGCTCGATCCCGCGGCAAATTTGGGCGTGGTGAAAGTAGACAGCGACGGCGCGGGCTACCACATCCTCTGGGGCCTGACCCACGAAGCGGTGCCAACCTCCGAGTTGCCGGCTCACTTCCTCTCCCATTGCGAGCGTATTAAAGCGACGAACGGCAAAGACCGCGTGATCATGCACTGCCATGCTACCAACCTGATCGCCCTGACCTACGTGCTGGAAAACAACACCCCGCTGATTACCCGCAAACTGTGGGAAGGCAGCACCGAGTGTCTGGTGGTGTTCCCGGATGGCGTCGGCATTCTGCCGTGGATGGTGCCGGGTACGGATGAAATCGGCCAGGCAACCGCCGAGGAAATGCAGAAACACTCGCTGGTACTGTGGCCGTTCCATGGCGTGTTCGGCAGCGGTCCCTCCCTCGACGAAGCATTTGGCTTGATAGATACCGCAGAAAAATCCGCCGAAGTTTTAGTCAAAATCTATTCGATGGGCGGTATGAAGCAGACCATCACGCGTGAAGAGCTGGTAGCACTGGCTAAACGCTTTGGCGTGACTCCGCTGGCAAGCGCCGTAGAGCTGTACTGATACCTGCCAACTCAACGCCGGATGCGGCTTCGCTTTATCCGGCCTACATGACGATGCACGTTTCACCGTCGGCCCGATAAGCGTAATGCCATCGGGCACCAGGGATTTTTTTTAAGGAGAATAGTGATGAGCTTTATGTTGGCACTGCCAAAAATTAGCCTGCATGGCGCCGGCGCGATTGCCGATATGGTGAATCTCGTGGCGAATAAACAATGGGGCAAAGCGCTGATCGTCACCGATGGTCAACTGGTGAAGCTGGGCCTGCTGGATAGCCTGTTTGCCGCACTGGATGAACATCAAATGTCTTACCACCTGTTTGATGAGGTGTTCCCGAATCCGACAGAAGAGCTGGTACAGAAAGGTTTTACGGCATATCAGGGGGCAGAATGTGACTATATTATCGCCTTCGGCGGCGGCAGCCCGATCGATACCGCCAAAGCGGTGAAGATCCTGACCGCCAACCCTGGCCCTTCTACCGCTTACTCCGGCGTGGGCAAAGTGAAAAATGCGGGCGTGCCGCTGGTTGCCATCAATACCACTGCTGGTACAGCAGCAGAGATGACCAGCAACGCGGTCATTATCGACTCAGCCCGCAAGGTCAAAGAGGTGATCATCGACCCGAACATCATCCCGGATATCGCCGTGGATGACGCCAGCGTGATGCTGGAAATCCCAGCCTCCGTTACCGCCGCAACCGGCATGGACGCCCTGACTCACGCGGTGGAAGCCTATGTTTCCGTTGGCGCGCATCCGCTCACCGACGCCAACGCCCTGGAAGCAATTCGCCTGATCAACCTGTGGCTACCGAAAGCGGTCGACGATGGTCATAACCTCGAGGCCCGTGAGCAAATGGCGTTTGGTCAGTATCTGGCGGGTATGGCATTCAACAGTGCTGGCCTGGGTCTGGTGCATGCGCTGGCTCACCAGCCAGGCGCGACCCACAACCTGCCGCACGGCGTCTGCAATGCCATCCTGCTGCCGATTATCGAAAACTTTAACCGCCCGAACGCCGTGGCGCGTTTTGCCCGAGTGGCGCAGGCGATGGGAGTGGACACCCGCGGGATGAGCGACGAAGCGGCAAGCATGGAGGCCATCACCGCGATTCGTGCCCTGAGCAAGCGTGTAGGTATTCCGGCTGGTTTTAGTTCCCTTGGCGTGACGAAAGAGGATATTGAAGGCTGGCTGGATAAAGCGTTGGCCGATCCATGTGCGCCGTGTAACCCGCGCACTGCCAGCCGCGATGAGGTCCGCGAGCTGTATCTGGAGGCGTTATGATCCGCAAGGCCTTTGTGATGCAGGTGAATGCCGACGCGCACGTTGAGTATCAACGTCGGCACAATCCCATCTGGCCAGAACTGGAAGCGGTGCTGAAAGAGCACGGTGCCCATCACTACGCGATTTATCTCGATCAGGAACGCAACCTGCTGTTCGCCACCGTCGAGATTGAGTCAGAAGAGCGCTGGAACGCCGTTGCCAACACCGATGTTTGCCAGCGTTGGTGGAAACATATGCGTGACGTTATGCCCGCCAATCCGGACAACAGCCCGGTCAGCGCTGAGCTAAAAGAAGTGTTTTATCTGCCTTAACCGCTCTGTTTCCTCCCCTGACGGGGGAGGAAACTTTTTCTCCCGTCAGCAGCATTGCGTTCGTTTTATCATCCACGCCATTTCCCCACGACCCGGCACCTGCTCAGGCGTGCCGATGCTGAAAGTCTCCGGCGTCACCAAACTGGAAGATGGGACGGCATTTAACTACTCGTGTAGCTACAACCGCGCCGACAAGTTCAAAATCAAAAATAACTGGGTGGGAAAATAAAAAGCCTGATGACCAGGCTCTAAGAAAAAAGCGCCTGAATCCAGGCGCCTGAGAACGGAAAATCAGAAGAAGTATTTGAAACGGAGACGCGCGCCGTAACGGTCGTCGTCGTCGGTATAATTCTCCGGATTGCTGTTATCGCTGTTAATCATCGAATAATAAGCGCCGAGATAAATATTAAAGTTCTGCATATCCATCACATTCGGAATTAAATAAGACGCGTGAATGGTATGAATATCGTAAGTGCCCTCATTGTAGAACCAGTCATTATCATCGTGATCGATCAGACCGTTAAATTCGTCGATCTTGTTATGAGCATAGATATAGCCCAGTTCAAAGCGCTTCCACAGAGCGTTGGCCGCCGCCGTAAAATCTTTTTCGTTATCCGCATCGAGATAAGCGGTGTTCAGGTTAAACACCAGGCCATTTTCCGGATCGGCTTTCAGACCGTTCCAGGTCATCGTCATACCGTAACCGGTACGATCGGACTGATCGACAAAGTTGCCCTGAGCATCGGTATATCCATAGGCGTTATTGATAACGTTCGATTCCATGGCCGCAGAAATCGTCAGCGCATCCACCGGCGTCCAGGCGACGACCGGGCGCAGATAAGCCACGTTTTTCTCCTGCTCCATTTCACGACCATGATAGCGGCTATCCTGATAAAGCGAGGTACCATCTTCCAGCAGGGTATTTAACTCGAAATACCAGTTATCGAGCTGTTTGCTCATCAGGAAGCTGCCGCCGGAATCAGAACGGCCACGACCTTCTTTCATCATGTAGATGTAGCCGCTACCGTCATCATACAAATCGTTGGCGGTATGCCCTGAATGCTCAACAAAGGTATCCTGATTCAGCGGGAACATATCGTAAGCTTCGAAACGACCGACTTTTACTTTCCAGTCATTTTCCTGACCGAAGAAGAAAGCGGCGTCATCAAGATTGACCGAACCCGTCATGTCAGCCAGCGGTTGCGCTGAGAAACCGGCGAAATAGCCGTTATCCAGCTTACGCATACCGTCAAAGCCCAGCAGGATGCGTCCGTTCAGATCCCAGCGTTCATTGGTTGGGTCGCCCACATTCGAATTGGTTGCCGCCAGCACGCCTTTGTTGCTTTCCGCATCCATGTTGAATTCCACGTCGCCGTAGATTTTCAGATCGCCATAGCCGGAGAGCACCAGGTTAGGGGCGGTGGCGTTCTTTTTGGTCTCTTGCGCGGGCGTAGTGCCGTTGACTGGCGTATTCCCCTGAGCAACTTTAATTTCCTGGATCTCCGCAGCCTGCTGTACCTGCAATTGCTGCACCTGATTTTCCGCTTTTGCCGCGCGGTTTTCCGCAGCTTCCAGCCGAGCCTCCAGTTGTTCGAGCCGCTGTTCCAGAGTCATTTTTTGCGTTTTAGCAAAGCCATTATTTGCCACTAATAATAGACCTATTGCTAAAGCTAACGTCGATTTCTTCATTATTTGCTTTCCTTGAAATAAAGATCGTCCAACGTCTTCCGACCGGAAGACGCGCAACATGCAAATCCAAAAAATATTTTTATAGGTAATACGATACCGATGACTGAAATAAATTCAGAACATTAAAACGTGGCACCAGTGCAGGCTAATATTTATTATCATACTGATTTTATTATGTGTAACGTAGATATAAGTAAGAATGTGAGGGATATAACAATAGTGCTGAAATTAACTAAAAATAATAAAAACAATTTTATATGAATAACAATAAAACATAATTAAAAATAATAAAGGCGCGAACGATAATCGCCGCACCTTTATTTAATAAGCGTTCAATTAACTCTGCTCAGAAACCAGAATCGCCTGAGTGTCAGGCTCCAGTGCTTTAAAGATATGCGCTTGATCGGCGGGGTAACAAATATAATCGCCCTCACCTAACTCTTCCGGCGCTTCCGTCAATCCCACCATCGCCTTACCCTGCGTTACGATAATATGTTCAATCGATCCCGGTGGATGCGGTTGTGAAATACGATCCGCGCCCGGCTGCGTCAGCAGCAGATAGATATCCCGCCGCGCACCCGGTGGGCAAGCGGCCAGTAAAATGGCCTGATAGTGGGCCTGCTCAGCCACGACTTTTGTCCCTTCGCCGCGGCGAATCACCTGCGTTTTTTGCTCCTGCGGTTCCAGCAGGCGCGCAAAGGGAATATCTAACGCCACACACAGCGACCAGAGCGTTTCCAGGCTAGGATTTCCATTGCCCGCTTCCAATTGCGAGAGTGTCGATTTTGCAATCCCCGCGCGACGGGCAATCTCCGCCAGCGACAAACCGGTGCGCTGACGTTCACGCACCAGACTTTTCGCGATCATACTGATGGGCTGGGTCATTCACGACTCCATGTTTTTTATATCGAACGAATTGTTCGACTTGTAAAGCCAATTAGTCACGTTCATTATAATGGAAACTCGTTCGATATGGCTAAAACGGTATGAAACATTATTTTTCCAGTCTCAAAGGCGACACGATAAAAGCAATATTTTTAGTCTGTCTGGCCGTCGGTGTAGTCGGCATGTCATACGGCTCGCTGGCGATGGCCTACGGCTTCCCGCTGTGGGTACCGTTTGTACTCTCTATTACAGTGCTGGCGGGCGCGTCCGAGTTTATGTTTATCGGCATTATCGCCAGCGGTGGTAATCCACTGGCGGCTGCGGCTGCGGGTTTACTGGTTAACGCCCGACACGTGCCGTTCGGCGTCACCGTGCGCGATCTGGTAGGCACCCGGGCTGCCAGTTTCCTCGGCTGTCATATTATGAACGACGAAAGCGTGGTCTTTGGCCTGTCGCAAAAAACGCCTGAGCAACGTAAAGCCGCCTACTGGCTGTGTGGTCTGGGCGTCGCAATTTTCTGGCCTGTTGGCACCCTGATCGGCGCAGGCGTCGGCAAACTGCTCCCTGCCCCGGAAACCATCGGTCTGGATGCCGTCTTCCCTGCCATTCTGCTGGCTCTGGTCGTCCCGGCATTCAAAAACCGCACTACGCTGATTCGTGCCTGTAGCGGCGCCACGTTGTCGCTTGCCGCCATTCCCTTTGCGCCGGTCGGTTTACCGGTTTTGCTCTCACTCTTTGGCTTACTGACGAGGAAAAAATAATGGGCAATATGACGCTGTTTATCGTCGGTATCGCCATGTTATCTGTGGGAACGTATTTAATGCGTTTAGGGGGAGCTAAGCTTGGAAGCCGTTTAGCGTTCTCAGAACGCTCGCAGGCGCTGCTTTCCGACGCCGCAACGGTATTACTGTTCTCCGTTGCGCTGGCGACCACCTTTTACGAAGGCGAACACTTTGCCGGGATGGCGCGCGTACTCGGCGTGGCTTTTGCGGTATTTCTCGCCTGGCGTAAGATGCCGCTGATCGTGGTGATCGTTGCCGCCGCAGTGGTAACCGCGCTGTTACGAATGGTGGGTATACACTAACTATATAATTACCCTGGCGAAATATTCATCAGGGTAATCACCTGTAGCGTTATGTGTTTTACCCCACAAAACCAGGCGCTAACTCTGCCTCAAATTGTCACTTCCCGCTGACATATTGCTGCTCATCTCTTCACCATCTCACCGTTAAAATCAAATCAAACAGTTTTTAACGGAGTCCCACCATGACAGCCCTTACAGCTAACTGCATTGACCTGAATATTCAGGGGAATAGCGTTTATGCCATCCTCAAGCAACTGGCGAATATGGCGCTTCAAAATGGCTACGTCTCTGACCGCAGCGCCTTCCTGCAAACGCTGCTGATACGCGAAAAGCTGCATTCCACCGGCTTTGGTTCGGGCATTGCCGTCCCACACGGTAAAAGCGCCTGTATCACACGCCCCTTCGTCTTGTTCGCGCGCAAATCAGAAAAAGTGGACTGGAAAGCCAGCGACGGCGAGGACGTTAACTGCTGGATCTGCCTCGGCGTGCCACAAACGGGCGAGGACGATCAGGTCAAAATTATCGGCACCCTGTGCCGCAAAATTATCCATCAAGATTTCATCAACCAACTGAAGCAAGGCGACACCGACCAGGTACTCGCCCTGCTCAATCAGACCTTAACCTCATAAGGAAGCGGCTATGGAGTCATCCTTGCGTTTAGTGGCGATTACCAACTGTCCGGCGGGTATCGCCCACACTTATATGGTGGCAGAAGCGCTGGAGCAAAAAGCGCGCTCGCTCGGCCATACGATTAAAGTCGAAACCCAGGGCTCAAGCGGCATCGAAAACCGACTGACCAGTGAAGAAATTGCCGCTGCCGATTACGTTATTCTGGCTACAGGTCGCGGCCTGAGCGGTGAAGACCGGGCGCGTTTCGCCGGGAAAAAAGTCTATGAAATAGCCATTTCCCAGGCGCTGAAAAATATCGACCTGATTTTTACGCAGTTACCGACTCATTCACAACTTTTTGCCACTGATAGCAGCGTGAAGCTGGGAAAACAGGAGGTCCAGCACGGTAGCGTGATGAGCCACCTGATGGCTGGCGTTTCCGCCGCGCTGCCGTTTGTTATTGGCGGCGGTATTCTGGTTGCCATCGCTAATATGCTGGTACAGTTCGGTTTGCCCTATGCCGATATGTCGAAAGGTGCGCCGTCGTTCACCTGGGTTGTTGAATCCATCGGCTATCTGGGTTTCACCTTTATGATCCCCATTATGGGGGCATACATCGCGTGGTCGATTGCCGATAAGCCCGCTTTTGCCCCGGCGTTTCTGGTGTGTTACCTGGCGAACGATAAAGGCCTACTCGGCACCCAGTCCGGCGCGGGGTTTCTCGGCGCGGTCGTACTCGGGCTGGCAATTGGCTACTTTGTGCTTTGGTTTCGCAAGGTTCGGCTCGGCAAAGCGTTGCAGCCGCTGCTCGGCTCCATGCTGATCCCGTTTGTCACTTTGCTGGTGTTTGGCGTGCTGACCTATTACGTCATCGGCCCGGTGATGTCCGACATCATGGGGGGGCTGCTGCACTTCCTGAACACCATTCCGCCATCAATGAAAATGGGCGCAGCCTTCCTCGTTGGCGCAATGCTGGCATTTGATATGGGCGGGCCAATCAATAAAACGGCCTGGTTCTTCTGCTTCTCACTGCTGGAAAAACATATCTATGACTGGTACGCCATCGTCGGCGTGGTGGCGCTGATGCCGCCCGTCGCGGCAGGTATCGCTACCTATTTAGCGCCAAAACTGTTTACCCAGCAGGAGAAGGCCGCCGCCAGCAGTGCGATTGTGGTGGGTGCCACCGTCGCCACCGAACCGGCAATCCCCTATGCGCTGGCCGCGCCGCTGCCGATGATTACCGCCAATACGCTCTCCGGTGGTATTACCGGCATGCTGGTCATCGCCTTTGGAATCAAACGTCTCGCGCCGGGTTTAGGTATCTTTGATCCGCTGATTGGCCTGATGTCTCCGGTGGGGTCATTTTACCTGGTGCTGGCTATCGGTCTGGCGCTGAACATTTCGTTAATTATCATCCTGAAAGGATTGTGGCTGAAACGTAAAGCCGCGCAGCAGGAGCTTGCCCATGAACATTGAGTTACTTCAGCAGTTATGCGAAGCCAGCGCCGTCAGCGGTGATGAGCAGGAAGTTCGCACTCTTCTCATTAATGCGCTGGATTCCAGCGTCGATGAAATCACTTTTGACGGCCTCGGCAGCTTTGTCGCACGCAAGGGCAACCGTGGGCCGAAGGTTGCCATCGTCGGTCACATGGATGAAGTGGGCTTTATGGTCACGCATATCGACGAAAGCGGCTTTTTGCGCTTCACCACCATTGGCGGTTGGTGGAGCCAGTCGATGCTGAACCACCGGGTCGCCATCCGCACCCGCAAGGGCGTCAAAATCCCTGGCATAATCGGCTCCGTGGCACCGCACGCCTTAACGGAAAAGCAGAAACAGCAACCTCTGACATTTGACGAAATGTTCATCGATATTGGTGCCAACAGCCGCGAAGAAGTAGAAAACCGCGGAATTGCGATCGGTGACTTCGTTAGCCCGGAAGCCAATTTCGCTCGCTGGGGCGAAGATAAGATCGTCGGCAAAGCGCTGGATAATCGCGTCGGCTGCGCCCTGATGGCCGAGCTTTTACAAACCGTGGATAACCCTGAAATTACCCTGTACGGCGTGGGCAGCGTGGAAGAAGAAGTGGGTTTACGCGGGGCGCAAACCTCAGCGGAGCATATCAAGCCCGATGTGGTGATCGTGCTGGATACTGCGGTTGCGGGCGATGTGCCCGGAATCGACAGCATTAAATACCCACTCAAGCTTGGCGAGGGCCCAGGGCTGATGCTGTTCGATAAGCGCTATTTCCCTAATCAGCAGTTGGTTGCCACATTAAAAGCGTGTGCAGAAAACAGCGGTGCGTCATTGCAGTTTTGCACCATGAAAACCGGGGCGACGGACGGTGGACGCTATAACGTTATGGGCGGCGGTCGTCCGGTGGCGGCGCTATGCCTGCCGACTCGCTATCTCCACGCCAACAGCGGCATGATTTCCGCATCGGATTACGACGCGCTGTTTACGCTGGTGCGCGAACTGCTCACCTCGCTGTCGACCGAAAAGGTCCGCGCGCTTACTGACTTTCGCCGGGAGAGTTAATGCTTTCGGAACGCCAGTTAAAATTGGTGGATCTTCTTGAACAGCAGCCGTGTTTGCTGGGCGACCTGGCGCGGCAAACTGGCGTTTCAGGCAGAACCATCCTGCGCGATATTGACTACCTCAATTTTACCCTCAGCGGTAAGGCCCGCATTCAGCCCGGTGGCAGTGCGGGCTATCAGTTGGAAATTGTCGACAGACGCGGTTATTTTCAGCTTCTGCAACGCCATGATAATGATGACCGGTTGCTGGCCTTTCTTCTGCTCAATACCTTTACACCGCGTGTACAGCTGGCTTCGGCGCTCAATTTACCTGAAACCTGGGTGGCCGATCGTCTCCCACGGTTGAAGCAGCGCTATGAGCGGGCCTTTTGTCTTGCCAGCCGCCCGGGCGTCGGTCATTTCATTGATGAACCAGAAGAAAAGCGCATTATCCTGTTGGCGAATCTGCTTAAAAAAGATCCCCTCTTAATTCCACTGCCGGGTATTACCCGGGACAATATCGACAGGCTCAATGCAGCATGTGAAAAACTTAATGAATTCCCGCTCATCTCGGGAGAGTACCTGGCAAGTCTGGTGCTGGCCGTCTATGCCCTGCGTAACCAGCTCTCCGGGTCATGGCCGGAGTGTCGGTATGTATCACTGAAAAACGCGGTGGAACAAGGAGGAGTCTACCTGGGCGAGAACGCCTTCAGAACATTGATCGGCCTTCTGGAAATCAGACAACGGCAGGCAATGACAATCTCTGCCGATGCGGTGACCTTGTTGTTAAAAAGCGTTCCCGGCATCGCTGCGTTGAACGTTATCGATACCCAACTGGTTGATAATATTACCGGCCACCTGCTGAGATGCGTCTCTGCCCCGGTTTGGGTACCAGAACATCGCCAGAGCAGTATGCACAACCTGAAGTCGACCTGGCCTGCCGCCTTCGATTTGAGTCTGCGTTTTATTGCCCTGTTGCGTGAAAAACTGGATATCCCACTGTTCGATAGCGACCTCATCGGGCTTTACTTCGCCTGCGCCCTGGAGCGCCATCAAAACGAGCGCCAGCCGGTCATTTTGTTATCCGACCAGAATGCTATCGCCACCATCAACCAACAGGCCATTGAGCGAGATGTTCTGAATTGTCGGGTGATCATTGCGCGAAATACGAGTGAAGTCAGCGCCATCAGTGAAGAAATCACCCCACTGTTAATCATCAACAATAGTCACTATTTACTTGATGAATCTATAAAAAACACCTTAACCATCAAGAATATCATCACCGCTGCAGGTACCGAGCAGATTAAACACTTCCTCGCGACGGCCTTTATCCGCCAGCAGCCCGAACGTTTCTTTTTACAGCCGGGCAGCTTCCATTACGCCAATATGAAGGCCGAAAGCTGGCAGAGTATCATCGGCCGGATCTGCGGCCAGCTTGTGGCACAGAGCCATATCACCGAGGACGAAGCGCTGCGCATTTGCGCCCGGGAGCATGAAGGTGAAAACCTGATCGTGAATCGCCTGGCGATTCCTCATTGCTGGAGCGAACAGGAGCGCCGCTTTCGTGGTTTCTTTATTACCCTCGCACACCCTATTCTGGTGAATAACGAACCGGTCAGCCATGTCCTGATCGCCTGTGCCGCCGCCGAGGCGCGGCATGAGCTAAAAATCTTCAGTTATTTATCCAGCGTGCTGAGCAGCCATCCGGCAGAAACTATTGCGGGATTGAAAGACTATAACGCGTTTATCGAATTGCTCAGGCAGTGAATACCGGAAATGAAAAAAGCGCCTCAAGGGCGCTCTTTCGACAGTACTGAGGTATCTTATTTCAGCAGTTCAGCGGTCATGTGCACGCGGTTGCCGGTGTATGCCTGAGTGATTTTATAATCGCTGGCACCTGCACGTTCAGCCTGAGCGGCAATTTTTGCTTCAGCGCTTTCCAGTGTAGAACCGGTTGCGGTAACTGTCTGAGCAGCGAAAGAACCGAAAGAAGTAGCCAGAGCGATAACTGCGACAAAAGTTTTGATGCTTTTCATGATATAAACCCTTTAACTTAGTTGTTTGATTAAGGCACCGTGCCTTGATGTGATAAATAATAGCCATCTCATCGCACAACTAAAAGCGGAAGGATTTGCCAGTCTTATTCAAATTAATTGAACACTGGTTACTCAGTTATCAGACGCTCGGGATGTGTATAAATCGTCGCCCGGCCCGGTTTGCAAAAACCCACCAGCGTCAGGTTACAGCGTTCGGCAACTTCCACAGCGAGCGTTGTCGCCGCAGAAACAGCAAACAGGATTTCCACGCCGCACATTGCCGACTTCTGCACCATCTCGTAGCTGGCGCGGCTGGAGACTAATACCGCGCCCTGCTGCCAGGTTTCCCCTTCGATCGCACGTCGTCCCAGCAGTTTATCCAGCGCAACATGACGTCCAACATCTTCATGCCCGCCCGCCAGATGACCTGACGGCTGTACCCAGGCAGCCGCGTGCGTGCAGCCTGTCAGTTGCCCAACAGGCTGGAAATCAGGGAGATGCCTTAAGGCGTTATCGAGATGCGCCAGATTGAATGTCTGGGTAAACGGCAGCGGCTGGACCGGTTTGCCAATATCATTAAGTTGTTCCACGCCACAAACACCGCAGCCAGTCCGACCGGCCAGTGCGCGACGACGCTCTTTCAGCCCCATAAAGCGCCGGCTGGACAGCTCAACCTGCACTTCTAATCCGTTGCAGGAAGGCACCACGTCCATCCCGTAAATATCTTGCGAGGACTCAATAATGCCTTCAGAAAGTGAAAAACCCATCGCGAAGTGCTCAAGATCTTTCGGTGATGCCATCATCACCACGTGTGAAATCCCGTTGTATACCAGCGCCACAGGCACTTCTTCAGCTACCTCATCTGGCTGAGGATGTTGCAAGTCCTCGCGCTTCCAGAGGGTCAACTGACGAGATCCTGTCGGAGATGTCACATTCTTGATGTTTTCTTGAATAATCTTATTCACTTTCTTTTAACCGTATTGGAACACGCATACCAACATTGTGGTATTCTTTACAAATCCCTCCTGGACGGAGGGAAATTCACCCAATTCTGGACCTTTGCGGTCCCGTCCGCAAAGAAAAATAACAACCACTTCCCTCGCGTTCGCGTTATAGGAAAACGAAGGGAACGTGACAATGTCGAAACAAGGAGCGAACCATGCAGGTCAGCAGAAGGCAGTTCTTTAAGATCTGCGCTGGCGGTATGGCAGGCACCACGGCAGCGGCACTGGGCTTTGCACCCGGCGTAGCGCTAGCGGAAACACGGCAATATAAATTGCTGCGCACCCGCGAAACCCGTAACACCTGCACTTACTGTTCCGTTGGCTGTGGACTGTTAATGTACAGTCTCGGTGACGGAGCAAAAAACGCCAAAGCATCCATCTTCCATATCGAAGGGGACCCGGATCACCCGGTGAACCGTGGCGCACTGTGCCCGAAAGGGGCAGGACTTGTGGACTTCATCCACTCTGAAAGCCGCCTGAAATTCCCGGAATACCGCGCACCTGGCTCTGATAAGTGGCAACAGATTAGCTGGGATGAGGCATTTGACCGCATCGCTAAGCTGATGAAAGAAGATCGCGACGCTAACTACGTTGCACAAAACGCCGAAGGCGTAACCGTTAACCGCTGGCTTTCCACCGGGATGCTGTGTGCTTCCGCTTCCAGTAACGAAACCGGCTATTTAACACAAAAATTCTCCCGCGCGCTTGGTATGCTCGCGGTCGACAACCAGGCACGCGTCTGACACGGACCAACGGTAGCAAGTCTTGCTCCAACATTTGGTCGCGGTGCGATGACCAACCACTGGGTCGACATTAAAAACGCCAACCTCGTTGTGGTAATGGGCGGTAACGCCGCTGAAGCTCACCCGGTCGGGTTCCGCTGGGCGATGGAAGCCAAAATTCACAACGGCGCGAAGCTGATTGTTATCGATCCGCGCTTTACGCGAACCGCGGCGGTGGCTGATTTCTATGCTCCGATTCGTTCCGGTACTGACATTGCTTTCCTGTCAGGCGTTTTGCTGTACCTGCTGAACAACGAAAAATTCAACCGCGAATACACTGAAGCCTATACCAACGCAAGCCTGATCGTGCGTGAGGATTACGGTTTCGAAGATGGCCTGTTTACCGGCTACGACGCGGACAAACGCAAGTATGACAAAACCAGTTGGAACTACGAACTGGATGAAAAAGGCTTCGCCAAACGCGATGTCACCCTGCAACACCCGCGCTGCGTATGGAACCTGCTGAAACAGCACGTCTCCCGCTACACGCCGGACGTCGTAGAAAATATCTGCGGTACGCCAAAGGCCGACTTCCTGAAGGTCTGTGAGTACATCGCAGAAACAAGCCGCCCAGATAAAACCGCGTCGTTCCTGTACGCACTGGGCTGGACGCAACACTCCGTTGGTGCGCAGAACATCCGTACCATGGCGATGATCCAGTTGCTGCTGGGTAATATGGGGATGGCAGGCGGCGGCGTTAACGCCCTGCGCGGACACTCTAACATTCAGGGTCTGACCGACTTAGGTCTGCTGTCACAAAGCCTGCCGGGCTATATGACGCTGCCAAGCGAGAAGCAAACTGACCTGCAAACTTACCTTGCCGCCAACACGCCAAAACCGTTGCTGGAAGGCCAGGTGAACTACTGGGGCAACTACCCGAAATTCTTCGTTTCGATGATGAAAGCCTTCTTTGGCGATAAAGCGACAGCGGAAAACAGCTGGGGCTTCGACTGGCTGCCGAAGTGGGATAAAGGGTACGACGTCCTGCAGTACTTCGAGATGATGAACCAGGGCAAAGTGAATGGCTATATCTGCCAGGGCTTTAACCCGGTCGCATCATTCCCGAATAAAAACAAGGTGGTGGCTTCGCTATCCAAACTGAAGTTCCTGGTCACCATCGACCCGCTCAACACAGAGACCTCCACCTTCTGGCAGAACCACGGTGAGTCGAACGATGTTGACCCGTCGAAAATCCAGACCGAAGTCTTCCGTCTGCCGTCCACCTGCTTCGCCGAAGAGAACGGTTCTATCGTCAACTCCGGTCGCTGGCTGCAGTGGCACTGGAAAGGTGCGGATGCCCCGGGGATTGCCGTTACCGATGGTGAAATCCTCGCAGGTATCTTCCTGCGTCTGCGCAAAATGTATGCCGAACAGGGTGGCGCGAACCCGGAACAGGTGCTGAGCATGACCTGGAACTACTCCACACCACACGAACCGGCTTCGGAAGAAGTGGCGATGGAGAGCAACGGTAAAGCCCTGGCCGACATTATCGACCCGGCCACCGGTGCCGTTATCGTCAAGAAAGGCCAACAGCTTAGCTCGTTCGCCCAACTGCGTGACGACGGTACCACCTCCAGCGGCTGCTGGATTTTTGCCGGTAGCTGGACGCCGGAAGGCAACCAAATGGCACGTCGCGATAACGCCGATCCGTCAGGCCTTGGCAATACGCTGGGCTGGGCATGGGCGTGGCCGCTCAACCGCCGCATTCTGTATAACCGCGCCTCCGCTGACCCGCAGGGAAATCCGTGGGATCCAAAACGTCAGATCCTGAAATGGGACGGGGCGAAATGGAGCGGGATGGATATTCCAGACTACAGTGCCGCCGCGCCGGGCAGCAACGTTGGGCCGTTCATCATGCAGCCGGAAGGGATGGGACGCCTGTTTGCTATCGATAAGATGGCAGAAGGTCCGTTCCCGGAACACTACGAGCCGTTTGAAACGCCGCTGGGGACTAACCCGCTGCACCCGAACGTTATCTCTAACCCTGCCGCACGTATCTTTAAAGGTGACGCGGAAGCACTGGGTAAAGCGGATAAGTTCCCTTACGTCGGTACGACCTACCGTCTGACCGAGCACTTCCACTACTGGACTAAGCATGCGTTGCTTAACGCTATCGCCCAGCCGGAGCAGTTTGTGGAAATTGGCGAGAAGCTGGCGAATAAGCTCGGTATCTCTCATGGCGATACCGTCAAAGTCTCCTCTAACCGTGGCTACATTAAAGCCAAAGCGGTGGTGACTAAACGTATTCGCACGTTGAAGGCCAACGGTCAGGATATCGACACTATCGGTATTCCGATTCACTGGGGCTACGAAGGTGTGGCAAAAAAAGGCTTTATCGCTAACACGTTAACGCCATTCGTCGGTGATGCGAACACGCAGACGCCGGAATTTAAGTCCTTCCTCGTGAACGTGGAAAAGGTGTAACGGAGACGACCTATGGCTTATCAATCGCAAGACATCATTCGTCGTTCCGCCACTAACGGTTTCACCCCCGCGCCTCAGGCGCGGGACCATCAGGAAGAGGTGGCGAAGCTTATCGACGTCACCACCTGTATCGGCTGTAAAGCGTGTCAGGTGGCGTGTTCAGAATGGAACGACATCCGTGATGAAGTGGGCAACAACGTTGGAGTGTACGACAACCCGGCTGATTTGACCGCTAAATCCTGGACGGTAATGCGCTTCTCGGAAGTGGAACAAAACGACAAACTGGAGTGGCTTATCCGCAAGGATGGCTGTATGCACTGCGCCGATCCGGGCTGCCTGAAGGCGTGTCCGGCCGAAGGAGCAATCATTCAGTATGCCAACGGTATCGTCGACTTCCAGTCCGAGCAGTGCATCGGCTGTGGCTACTGTATCGCGGGCTGCCCGTTCGACGTGCCGCGCCTCAACCCGGAAGACAACCGCGTTTACAAATGTACGCTGTGCGTTGACCGTGTAGTGGTTGGACAAGAACCAGCCTGCGTGAAAACGTGTCCAACCGGCGCTATTCATTTCGGCACTAAAGAGTCGATGAAAACGCTGGCCGGTGAGCGCGTGGCGGAGCTGAAAACGCGTGGTTACGAAAACGCGGGTCTGTACGATCCGGCAGGCGTTGGCGGTACGCACGTGATGTACGTATTGCACCATGCGGACAAGCCGAATCTGTACCACGGTCTGCCGGAGAACCCGGAAATCAGCGCCACCGTGAAGTTCTGGAAAGGCATCTGGAAACCTCTCGCAGCCGTCGGCTTTGCAGCGACATTTGCGGCCAGTATCTTCCACTACGTCGGCGTAGGCCCGAACCGTGCGGAAGAGGAAGAAGACAATCTGCATGAAGAAAAAGACGAGGTGCGCAAATGAAACGACGTGACACCATCGTGCGCTACACGGCGCCGGAACGCATCAACCACTGGATCACCGCCTTCTGTTTCATTCTGGCGGCAGTGAGCGGGATGGGTTTTCTCTTCCCGTCTTTTAACTGGCTGATGCACATCATGGGCACGCCGCAACTGGCGCGAATTGTGCACCCGTTTGTCGGCGTGATCATGTTTGCCTCGTTTATCATCATGTTTTTCCGTTACTGGCACCACAATCTAATCAATCGGGATGATATCTTTTGGGCGAAGAATATTCGTAAGATTGTCGTCAACGAGGAAGTAGGTGACACGGGACGTTATAACTTCGGCCAGAAATGCGTATTCTGGGCGGCGATTATCTTCCTGGTCCTGTTGCTGGTGAGCGGAGTGGTCATCTGGCGTCCGTATTTTGCGCCTGCTTTCTCAATCCCGGTGATCCGATTCGCGTTAATGCTGCATTCATTTGCCGCAGTAGCGTTAATTGTGGTTATCATGGTGCACATTTACGCCGCCCTTTGGGTGAAAGGCACCATTACCGCGATGGTGGAAGGATGGGTTACCAGCTCATGGGCGAAGAAACATCACCCGCGCTGGTACCGTGAAGTCCGCCAGAAACAGGAAAAGTCATCTGAATGAGTATTCGCATAATCCCGCAAGATGAGCTGGAGAAGAGCGAGAAACGCACGGCGGATATGATTCCGCCGTTATTATTCCCCAGACTCAAAAATTTGTATAACCGCCGCGCTGAACGTCTGCGCGAGCTGGCCGAGAACAACCCGCTGGGTGATTACCTGCGTTTTGCCGCGCTGATCGCTCACGCGCAGGAAGTGGTGTTGTACGACCATCCGCTGCAGATGGATCTGACCGCTCGCATCAAAGAAGCGAACGATCAGGGCAAACCGCCACTGGATATCCACGTTCTGCCACGCGACAAGCACTGGCAAAAACTGCTGCAATCGCTAATTGCTGAGCTGAAGCCGGAAATGAGCGGCCCTGCGTTGGCCGTAATCGAGAATCTGGAAAAAGCCTCGGAGCAGGAGCTGGAACTGATGGCCAGCGCGCTGTTTGCCTCCGATTTCGCCTCCGTCAGCAGCGACAAAGCACCGTTCATTTGGGCTGCCCTGTCGCTCTACTGGGCGCAGATGGCGAGCCTGATCCCCGGCAAAGCCCGTGCGGAATACGGCGAACAGCGTCAGTACTGCCCGGTGTGTGGTTCAATGCCGGTCTCCAGCATGGTGCAAATCGGTACCACTCAGGGGCTGCGCTATTTGCACTGCAACCTGTGCGAAACCGAGTGGCACGTGGTGCGCGTGAAGTGCAGCAACTGCGAGCAGAGCCGTGATTTGAACTACTGGTCGCTGGATAACGAACAGGCGGCAATTAAAGCTGAAAGCTGCGGCGATTGCGGGACTTACCTGAAGATTCTCTATCAGGAAAAAGACCCGAAAGTCGAGGCCGTAGCCGACGATCTCGCTTCACTGATGCTGGACGCACACATGGAGCAAGAGGGCTTTGCCCGCAGCTCCATCAACCCGTTCCTGTTCCCGGGTGAAGGGGAGTAAGTTCTTCGCACTACCGGGCGGCGCAGGTCGCCCGGGTTATAACGTATACGGTGTGACCACGCCGGATATGCCTGCAAAATCCCTGGTATTACGCGTAGCCAGTGTAAGACGATGAATCTGCGCAGTGGCCAAAATGATGGCATCCGGCAATTTCATCCCATATTCCTGCCTGATACTCACGCTTCGTTCAGCAATATCCTGTGAAACACCGATCACATTAAAAGCGCCTAGCGCAACGCGTGTGCGAGATTCCTGATGATATTTTTTTGCGCCCACCATCAACTCCATCCATGTAATGAGGCTGATTGCGTTCTGCGGCGGCCATGTTTCTATCGCTAGTTTTGCTTCACTTCGCCCGCTAAACAGGTCGATGAGGATGTTGGTATCAAAAAGCGCAGATCCTGTGACCATTACCATTCCTCACGGAGTTTACGCTGATAATCAACGCCATCTTCCTCACAACCTTGCCATAGCCCAAGAGCACGTGAAATTGTCGTTTCAGCTTGATCCTGCCTCTCAAGATACTGTTCAACAGCCTCCCGCAAAAGCTCGGCCCGCGGCAGATTACGCTGCACCTTGAGATCATCAAGACGTTTGATCACTTCGTCTGATAAATCGAGTAAAATTCTGCCCATATCCATCCCAGCCATCATACTCACATATACCTCCAGTATATCATTGGCGATTAATTTCCACACAACATACACCCGAGAAAAGCGAGAAAATAGCCTTCACGCGAACGATTTTTACTTTTGCGAGCCGCTTTCCAGAATCGTACACCCGTCACTTTTCCCATTCTCATTCGTGGCTATCCAGGTTATAAAACTGTATATCCATACAGATAAGGAAAATAATAAATGGCACTGGAAAGCGGGATTGCACAGCTGGTTGAGGCATTTATCGCAGCGGGACGCCCTTCTTCGCGCGAGCAAAATATTGATGAACGGAGAGCAGGCTACATTGCCAGCACGGTACTGGCAGGAGAAACTGAAACCCGCGTACAGGTTGAAGATATTGAACTCGATGCAATGACATTTCGCGTTGTTTCGCCGCGGGACGCCACGGGAAATCGACCCTGCGTTATCTATTATCACGGCGGCTGCTTTGTCAGTGGTGGATTCGCGACGCATGATAACCAGCTAAGGCAGCTCGCCTGGTACAGCGGCTGTCGGGTCATTGCGGTGCAGTATCGCCTTGCACCAGAGCATACTTTCCCGGCTGCACATAACGACGCTGAAACGGGAGCCAATATTATCTGGAAGTATGCCCAGAAACTGGGTGTCGATCGCGGCAGGATTACGCTTGCTGGCGACAGTGCGGGCGGGCATCTGGCGCTGATCACTGCACTGCGCCTGAAAGCTGCCAATCAATGGCAACCTGCGCAGCTAATGCTGATTTACCCGATGCTGGACGCGACCGCCAGGTTTGAGAGCTACGACCGAAATGGGCAGGATTACATTATCACACGTGACACGTTGCTTTCGGGCTACGAGATGTATTTGCCGCAAACCGATCTGCGGCATCCCGAAGCCAGCCCAGTCTGGCGTGAAGACTTCAACGGTCTGCCGCCCACGCACATCATTACAGCCGAATTCGACCCACTGCGCGATGAGGGTGAGGCCCTGTATCAACGGTTCCTGGAGCAGGGCGTGGAGTGCACCTGCCAACGCTATCTTGGCGTTATCCACGGATTTTTCCAGCTGGCAGGAGTGAGCCAGGCGGCACGAAATGTTATGCGAGATGTGGCCTGGCGCGTCGTTAATCCTATAGCAGGAAGACATGCTTGATTAATCTTTTGTTTTCATCTTGAAAACTTAATTGCCTTGCGTTATTTTGTTTTCAGGTTGAAAACCTTGTAATGGAACTACACCATGCATGTTATCAGCCGAAAACCTTTCAACGAGGCAATACTCCGTTTTCCAAATCACATGGCAGCACTCGTTGATTTGCTGAATATTTTAGAGAAAAAAATGTTCCACACTCCTGAAGAGATGAAGCAGTACATACCTTCACTGGATAATTTTAAATACAGAAATAAATGGTGGGTGATTAATGTTTCAGGTAACTGCTTGAGACTTATTGCCTATATTGATTTCAAACTGCAAAAGGTATTTGTGAAGCATATCGTTCACCATGCCGAGTATGACAGACTAACCACATACTATCGGGGTCAAAAAGAATGAGAACGCATGAAAGCCATCAGATAGACACAGCCAGTGTAAAATTGATGATCGATACCTTTACCGATGCAGTGAAAAAAATCCCCCTGTTAGGCAAAGAACAAAATGAGACAGAGTACCGAAAAGCACTCGCTTT
Organism: Citrobacter sp. S46_ASV_140; assembly: GCF_018919545.1. NCBI lineage: Bacteria > Pseudomonadati > Pseudomonadota > Gammaproteobacteria > Enterobacterales > Enterobacteriaceae > Citrobacter > Citrobacter sp. S46_ASV_140. The sequence goes on along the minus strand of NZ_JAHLRC010000029.1, from coordinate 9,195 downwards.
GGTGGAGTTTCTGGTTGATCGTGACGACCTGGAAAACCCGTTGTTTGAGCTGCTTTCAGCTCGGATCCGCGACTACGAAAAACATGCGCCTGAGTTCAGTGCCCTCAACCAACAACTGGAACATACTCCTCATGGCGTTGCGTTACTGCGTACGCTCATGGATCAATATGGTCTCAAAGCAGCAGATCTTGCCAACGAACTTGGTTCAAAATCCAATGTCAGCAACATCTTGAATGGTCGCAGAGCACTGACTGTAAGTCATATTAAAATGCTCGCAGAACGCTTTAACCTTCCGGCAGACGCATTCATCGAGTAAAGAGGATCCCCTCTGACCTACTCTTCCTCATTCCCGCCCTCTTCATATGCGCCAAACGGTTTCGCGGGTAGCACAATGTAGGTACCTTCAAACACGACGCCCGGCGTGTCATCGCCAAACACCCCGACCTGCATCTGAACGCGCGCCTTGCGGCCTCTTGCCAGACGGTCCAGGTCACCGCTCAGCGAGCCCAGATCGGCAATAGCGGTAGGTTTCCCGGTAATTGGCCTGCTATATCGGATATGCGCGTCGGCGAGGATTATCGTCCCCCCCAGATGACGCTCGCGCAGCATCAGCCAGATAAGCCCCCAGCCCGTTAACGTCGCCAGTGAAAACAGGCTTCCGGCAAACAGCGTATGGTGCGGGTTCTGATTGCCAGTCTCTGGCATCGTCGTAATAAATTTCTGCCCGGTGTACTGCTGAATGCGCACGCCCATTTTCTCACTCAATGGAATATGTTCGTACCAGGCTTGCTGTAGCTGTCCGCACCAGTCCCCGCGATGGAGAATGTCGTCCAGCGTTGCGATGGGTTTAATCATCAAAAAATGGCGCACCGGCGTGGTTTGTGGCGTGGTAATTTCGCCCTGACTCACAAACCCCAGTTTGGCGAAAAATTCGACCGCATCTTCACGGGCGCTACAGGTTACGCGCTTTACCCCTTCCTGACGCGCCACAGACTCCAGGGTCATCGCCATCAGCGTGCCCAACCCTTTCTCCTGCACTGAGGGGTCAACGGCCATAAAGCGTATGGAGGCTTCGTTATCCGCATTGATATACAGACGCCCGACCGCGACCAGATTTCCCTCTTCGTCCATCACCATCTGGTGATGCGCCATCGCGTCCCAGGCATCCCGTTCGGAGCCTTTGGGCTGGTGCAACGGTTTACGCAACATCTCCCAGCGAAACTGGTAGTAACGCTCCAACTCTTCTTCTGTTTGCGGTACTCGAAGGTGATACATAGTCGTATTCTCTCTTGTTGCCCGCGGCCACACCGGTAGCTGGTTCATACTTGTAACCAGAACGTCACGGGGCCATCATTAACCAGTGAAACCTGCATATCCGCAGCGAATCGACCGGTTTGCGTATTCATTTCCTGTTGGCGGCAACGCTCAACAAAGTATTCATACAGCGCTTCTGCCCGCTCGGGCGAAGCGCCTTTCGAAAACCCCGGGCGCATGCCACGTTCGGTATCTGCCGCCAGCGTGAACTGTGAAACCACCAGCACACTGCCACCTGATTGCTGCACGTTGAGGTTCATTTTTCCTTCGGCATCGCTAAAGATTCGATAGCCGAGTACGCGCTCGCACAGACGGTTTGCTTTCTGTTCGTCATCATCCCTTTCGACACCTAACAGGACCAAAAGTCCTGGGCCAATTTCACCCGTCACCTCGCCCTCCACGGTGACGCTGGCACGGGTTACGCGCTGAATTAATGCAATCATGGTTGATCTGCTTCTTCTTGTTCTGCGGCTTGTTTAAGTTTGCGGTATTCCCCGAGAGTGACAGTTATTTCCGCGCCAAGCAAGACGATACACCACGTCCAGTATACCCAGACAAATAAAATAGGGATCACCGCCAGGACACCGTAAATGAGCTGATACGACGGGAACATCGTGATGTAGAGCGCAAATCCTTTCTTTCCGGCCTCGAACAACACGGCGGCCACAAAGGCGCCAATAACCGCATCACGATTGGGCACACGCGTAGTCGGTACAATGCTGTAAAGCAGCCAGAACGAGAGCCAGGAAAGCACCAGAGGGAAAATACGCAAGACGTCATCAATCACCGAGTTGAGATCGCTGGCCCAGCGCAATGACAACAAATAAGAGCTGATCGCCAGACTGGCCCCCGCCAGCAGCGGCCCCAGCGTTAAGATCATCCAGTAGACGGCGAAAGAGTAAACTTTGGGACGAGTGCGCTTACTGCGCCAGATAGTATTCAGAGCATTATCAATGGCATACATCAGCAATAACGCCGTGACAATCAGCCCACATGCCCCAACGGCCGTCATTTTGTTCGAGTTGGCGACAAACTGTTCGATATAACGCTGGATGACGTCTCCCGTCGCCGGGATAAAATTTGCGAAAATAAAATGACGTAGCTGGGCACTGACGTCGGAAAACATCGGAAATGCGGCGAAAAGAGCAAACACAACGGCGATAAGCGGCACTAATGAGAGCAGTGAAACGTAGGCAAGATTCCCTGCCAGCGTCGTCATGTTGTCCTCATCAATCCGCTGCCATAGTAGCTTCAGCCAGGCCCGTACAGGACGCGTATGGTGCCTGGCTTGTTGCTGAACATTTTTTAGCATAACAACTTCGCGAAATAGTCAGGAATGGTCGTTTTATCGACGACCTGGATACTGGTAATCCCTAACCGGTTAGCTCCTTCAATATTATCGGCGTTGTCGTCAAAAAAGACCGCATCTTCCGCAGAAAAACCTTCAGACTGCAGGACATGCTGGTAAATCCGCGCTTCCGGTTTTCGCATGCCCAGATCCTGGGAAAGATAAATATGGTCAGCAGCCTGACGAATTTCAGGATATTCATCCGGCCAAAATGTTGTGTGCAGACGGTTAGTATTCGACAAGACGACCACCCGATGCCCCTGCTCACGCAGCTTATGCATGATGTCGATGACTTCAGGGCGCAATGCCACAAAAACGGCCTGCCAGCCGTGAGAGAACTGCTCGTAACTTAGCGGCAGCGCCATGTCATGACATAGCGCCTCGGCAAAGGCTTCATCCGTTATTTCACCTCGCTCGTGCTGGTGAAAAGCCTCCCCCATGGTGAAACTTTGCTTCAGCGAGGCCAGCGGTACACGGCTCAGATCGCTCCATGTGCCCAACACGCGGTTGAAGTCGATATCGACAATCACATTACCTAAATCAAAGATATAGAGCATGCCCTTCTCCTTATTCGCCGTGGATGAATAACTGTAGCGGGAAAGGAGAAGTTTGACTATGTGAGAGTGATGGCTTCGAACTTATCGAGCCATCATCTGAGGAATTACACGGCCAAAGCATCATCTTGTGAAGGACTCACCTGCACAATTTCAACCTGTTGTGACTGGAGTAAATTATGCAATGCGGGACCTGGGTATTCATCGGTAAACAGCGCGGTCACCTGAGAGACGTTACCAATTTCTACCGCGGCAGAAGCCGTATATTTCGTATGATCCGCTGCCAGCAGAATGTGTCTTGAGTGCGACATCATCGTTTTCACTACGCTGGCTTCATTGACATCAAACTCCAGCAGCGCGCCATCACTTTCGATCGCGCCAACGCTGGTTACCAGGTAGTCGGCCCGAAAATCAGCGACAAATGCCGAGGCAGAAGGACCAATGATGCCACTGTTGTGCGGGCGTAACGTTCCCCCCGGCACCATGACTTCAAAACGTGGATTGTTATAAAGAATGTGCGCCACGCGCAGACTGTTGGTGATAATGCGCAAATGATTATGGTTTAACAGCGAGCGGGCCACCTGCTCAACGGTGGTGCCAATGGTAATAAACACCGTTGACCCATCGGGAATGTAGTCCGCCACCGCTTCCGCGATGGCTTTTTTCTCCTCCGTCCAGGAGACTTCACGCTGCTCAAACGCCGTATTCACCACGCTGGAGGCTCTACCCGCGCCACCATGATGACGCGTAATTAATCCCTGCTCGCTGAGTTTACGAATATCACGACGCACGGTCTGCGTGGACACGTCCAGCAGGCTGGCCAGCTCGTCGATATTCATATAACCGCGCTCGCTAATCAGCATAAGCAGTTGATCGTGTCGCGGGTTACCGGTCAGTTCGGTAAGACTCATGAAATTTCCTCGAAAAACCATTGCCCTGGCATTTTATACAAAAAGTGACAGAAAAGATCGGGTTTGATCACAGTCAGGGATTCCAGCCCTTCCTCCCGGACGCGTACATTTTAGCGCAGCAACTCCGCTGGCGAACCTGACGGCCTCTTCCGGGAGGCCGCCGCCGGCCAGGCTAAACGCGAGCGCACCGTGGAAAACATCCCCCGCCCCCGTTGTGTCAACAACGTCGACTTTAAATCCAGATTGATGCTGCAACGTATTATTTTTTATCCAGTTGCAGCCTGCACTGCCCCGCGTTACATACACGTGACCATTTGTGAGCGTTTGTGCTTGTTTCAGTCCGGCTTCAGGATCGTTTATCCCGGTTAAACGCGCCAGACCGGGTTCAGAAAACGCAGCATGATCGCTTAATGCCACCAACTCGCGGATATCTTGTGGCGTTACGTCACCATCCAGTACCGTCATCACTCCCGCCCGACGTGCCAATGTGAACGCCTGCCTGGCCCCTTCGTGCCAGCGAACATCCGCCAACACCACATCCCACTGGGTAAAATCGATCTCATTGAGCCAGTCAGCATCATGCAGTAAATCCGGGCTGGGATAGTTAACGATAATCCTTTCCCCTTGCGCATCAACCATAATTGCCGATTGTGAAGACTTCGCCCCCGCGTAGCGCCGGGAATAGCGGGTATTTACCCCCAGGGACTCCAGCTCCGCCAGCAAGCTATTTCCGGTATCGTCATCGCCCACACGGCCAATAAAGTCCACCTTAGCGCCCAGCTTCGCTGCAGCCACTGCGGCCGTTGCAGCAGGCCCGCCGCCCACTTCCGTATAACGCTTCGCCACATACTTACCTCCTTCAGTCGGTAAACCTTCCACGTAATAGATGCGATCCATCACGGCAATACCTACACAAGCAATACGAATCATGGTCGTTCCTTAGGCGTTTCAAGATGGGATCATTTTAATTTCACAAAATGTTTAAAAAGTGACGGCTGTCAATTTTTTGACCATAAATTACAAATACGATCAAAAACAGACAGAAACAAACGACCTTAAATGACAAAAAATGACATCCACGTCTCAGGAGAACGTTATGGCAGTTATAGCATTTATCGGATTAGGTCAGATGGGTTCACCCATGGCGAGCAACTTGCTGAAGCAGGGTCATCAACTCAGCGTCTTTGACGTTAACCCGGATGCCGTTCAGCGCCTGGTGGAAAAAGGAGCACAGCCTGCCAGTAGCCCAGCTCAGGCAGCACAAGGTGCAGAATTTGTCATCACCATGCTGCCAAACGGCGATCTGGTGCGCAGCGTATTGTTCGGCGAGCAGGGTATTTGCGAAAGCCTCTCCCAGCAGGCGTTAGTAATTGATATGTCGACTATTCACCCACTGCAAACCGATAAACTCATCGCCGATATGCGTGCCAAAGGCTTCGATATGATGGATTGCCCGGTTGGACGCACCTCCGATCACGCCATAGCGGGAACGCTGTTGCTGCTGGCAGGTGGAACGGCACAGCAGGTAGAACGCGCCACACCGGTTCTGATGGCGATGGGTAATGAATTGATCAATGCAGGTGGTCCCGGCATGGGGATCCGCGTGAAGCTCATCAACAACTACATGAGTATCGCGCTAAACGCCCTCTCTGCCGAAGCCACCGTGTTGTGCGAGGCACTTGGTCTCTCCTTCGATGTGGCTTTGCAAGTCATGAGCGGCACCCCCGCCGGAAAAGGCCACTTTACTACCTCCTGGCCGAACAAAGTGCTGAAAGGCGATCTTTCCCCGGCTTTCATGATCGATTTAGCTCACAAGGATCTTGGCATCGCCCTGGACGTTGCCAACCAATTGCACGTGCCGATGCCGCTCGGCGCCGCTTCCCGCGAAGTTTATAACCAGGCACGCGCCGCTGGCCGTGGCCGGGAAGACTGGACCGCAATACTCGAGCAGGTTCGGGCATCTGCCGGACTGAATTCCCAACTTTGATAAGTAAAAGGACTGAACAATGACCAAGTACACCCTGAAAGATATCACCCGAGCTTCCGGCGGGTTTGCCATGCTGGCGGTCGATCAGCGCGAAGCCATGCGCTTAATGTTTGCCGCCGCGGGTGCAAAATCCCCGGTCAATGACAGCGTGCTGACCGATTTCAAAGTCAATGCGGCGAAGATCCTTTCCCCCTATGCCTCCGCCATTCTGGTCGATCAGCAGTTCTGCTACCGCCAGGTTGTAGAGCAAAACGCGGTCGCCAAAAACTGCGCCATGATTGTGGCCGCTGATGAGTTCATTCCGGGTAACGGTATTCCGGTCGATAGCGTGGTGATTGATAAAAAAATCGACCCGCAGACCGTGAAGCAAGATGGTGCCAAGGCCCTCAAACTGCTGGTGCTGTGGCGTAGCGATGAAGATGCCCAACAACGTCTTGATATGGTGGGAGAATTCAATGAACTGTGCCATTCCAATGGCCTGCTGAGCATCATCGAGCCGGTTGTTCGCCCACCACGTCGTGGCGATAAGTTCGATCGTGAACAGGCCATTATCGATGCCGCGAAAGAACTGGGTGATAGCGGTGCCGATCTCTACAAGGTCGAAATGCCTCTGTACGGCAAAGGAACCCAACAAGAGCTGCTTAGCGCCTCTCAGCGCCTGAATGAAAACATCAACATGCCGTGGGTCATTCTCTCCTCCGGTGTGGATGAAAAACTGTTCCCACGCGCGGTCAGCGTAGCAATGACCGCTGGCGCATCCGGCTTCCTGGCCGGACGTGCGGTCTGGTCATCCGTGGTTGGCCTGCCGGATACCGAACTGATGCTGCGTGATGTTTCCGCACCTAAGTTGCAGCGTCTGGGCGATATCGTCGATGAAATGATGGCCCGGCGCTAAGAGGATCTCAGAATGAAATGGTTTAACACCCTAAGCCACAACCGCTGGCTGGAGCAGGAAACAGATCGCATCTTTAACTTTGGTAAGAACGCTGCGGTACCTACCGGATTTGGCTGGCTGGGAAACAGTGGTCAGGTCAGAGCAGATATGGGGACACATCTGTGGATCACCGCCCGCATGCTGCACGTCTACTCCGTTGCCGCGTCAATGGGTCGGCCTGGCGCATACCAACTGGTCGATCACGGCATTAAAGCGCTGAACGGTGCGCTACGCGACACACGCTACGGCGGTTGGTACGCCTGCGTAAATGACGAAGGCGTGATGGACGCCTCCAAGCAGGGTTATCAGCATTTCTTCGTCTTGCTCGGCGCGGCAAGCGCGGTCACTACCGGTCATCCACAGGCCAGACAATTGTTGGATGATGCCATCGAGGTGATTGAAAAGTACTTCTGGAGCGAAGACGAGCAGATGTGCCTGGAGTCCTGGGACGAAGCCTTCAGCCAGACGGAAGATTACCGTGGCGGTAACGCCAACATGCACGCGGTCGAGGCTTTCCTGATCGTTTATGACGTTACCCATGACCGTAAATGGCTCGATCGCGCACTGCGAATTGCTTCGGTGATTATTCACGACGTGGCCCGCAGCGGGGAGTATCGCGTCAACGAGCACTTCGATTCACAGTGGAACCCAATCCGCGATTACAACAAGGATAACCCTGCTCACCGTTTCCGCGCATACGGCGGCACGCCGGGCCACTGGATCGAATGGGGCCGTCTGATGCTGCATCTGCATGCCGCGTTGGAAGCCCGCTTCGAAACGCCTCCCGCCTGGCTGCTGGAAGATGCCAAAGGCTTGTTCCACGCCACCATCCGTGATGCCTGGGCACCGGACGGTGCGGATGGTTTTGTCTATTCGGTGGACTGGGACGGTAAACCAATCGTTCGCGAAAGAGTGCGTTGGCCGATAGTCGAAGCCATGGGTACCGCCTATGCCTTGTATACCCTCACCGGCGACAGCCAGTACGAAGCCTGGTACCAGAAGTGGTGGGATTACTGCATCACCTATCTGATGGACTACGAGACCGGTTCATGGTGGCAGGAGTTGGACACCGATAACAAAGTGACCACCAAAGTCTGGGACGGTAAGCAGGACATTTATCACCTGCTGCACTGCCTGGTAATCCCGCGTCTACCGCTGGCTCCGGGCCTTGCTCCGGCGGTTGCTGCCGGTCTTCTGGATATCAACGCCAAATAAGTCACAAGGATAGCAGCCATGCATAGTGGTGGAAAAACCATTCATCTTCAGGCCGGACACTACCAGGCGAAAATCGTCACGGTTGGCGCTGGGCTAGCAGAATTGATGCATCGTGGGCGTCACATCGTTATTCCACATAAGCCGGAAGAGATGCCGCAGGCGCATTTAGGAAAAGTGTTAGTCCCATGGCCAAACCGCGTTGCAGACGGCTGCTATCAACATAACGGCAAGACCTTCCAGCTTGCCGTTAACGACCCTATTTCGCATACCGCCATTCACGGGCTGTTGGCCTGGCGGGACTGGCAGATTAACCAGCAGTCGGCATCGGAAGTGTCGCTGATGATTTTTCTGCCGCCCTCTTATGGTTATCCCTTTGCGCTGGTTTCAGAGGTGATTTACCGACTCGGGGCAGACTGTGGATTGCACGTGTTTATTCGTACACAGAATGTGGGTGATGAAATCGCACCGTATGGCGCGGGAGCACATCCTTACTTGACCTGCAATCTACACCCCATCGATGGCTGTGAATTAACGCTTCCGGCGAGTGAAGAAACATGTGGTGAACGGGATTTCACCACGCCGCGACTCATTGCGCAGACCACTATCGATCATACGTTCAGGACGTTGCCACCTGATGCAGAGTGGGAAGTCAGGATAACCAGTCAATCGCAAAACATGTCCACCTTTTTACGCAGCCACCAGCCCTGGCTGCAGATATATACCGGCGAGAAATTAGCAAGGCGCGGCCTGGCAGTTGAACCGATGACCTGCCCGCCAGACGCCTTTAACTCCGGAATTAGCCTGATTCATCTCGCGCCCGGAGAAGCGCATCAGATGCATTTTTTAATCGGCAGTGAATAACAGTTTTCCGACAAATTACCGAATTACCCTATTTTTACGGAGACGATAATGAATTCGCTACAACAACGGTC
>NZ_JAHLRC010000299.1:0-336 GCF_018919545.1 Citrobacter sp. S46_ASV_140 | reverse complement strand
TAGCTACACCGCGCAACTGTTTGCATGGTAACTATTGTGTGCGGATAGAGAAAGTTCTGATAATAATGCCCCTGATAACAACAAAGATAACAATGTAAATAATATAACCTAATTTTAAGTTTCGAACAGGGTCGATAAAATGAAATTAAAGGTACAGTCATAAGCAGAACTAAGTACAGTAAAAACTCAATAAAATCAAATGACTTCTTGAACCTATCATTGAAATCTACCAAAATTGGTATTTTGGTATCCGCCATAATACGTGCGCGAAGAATTGTGCATTGCTCAACTCGCTAAAGTATTTACCACTCTTGCGTATTATTGACAGTATCAACC
>NZ_JAHLRC010000298.1:0-344 GCF_018919545.1 Citrobacter sp. S46_ASV_140 | reverse complement strand
GATAGAGTACTCGGCTACGAACCGAGCGGTCGGAGGTTCGAATCCTCCCGGATGCACCATCTTCTCCGAGATAACAGCACAACTGTTGTTTCATGGTCTGCGAGATAATCGCGAGCACCAGGGAGGATAACGTTGCTTCAGCAACGGCCCACAGGGCGAGGCGCAGCCGAGTAATCCTCCCGGATGCACCATCTCTTACTTGATATCGCTCATTACGATATCAATATCGGCAGTAAAGCAAGTTTCCCGATGCATCCGTAGCTCAGCTGGATAGAGTACTCGGCTACGAACCGAGCGGTCGGAGGTTCGAATCCTCCCGGATGCACCATCTTCTCCGAGATAAC
>NZ_JAHLRC010000297.1:0-350 GCF_018919545.1 Citrobacter sp. S46_ASV_140 | reverse complement strand
CGTTAATACCAGCCAGCTCAACGCCGGCATGGCGCGCATTTTCCAGTACATACAGACCTTCAGCCGTCAGACCGGTCGGCAGAATTGGCAGGGTGTACCAGATACCGACTTTGCGACCTTCCTCTTTCCACTGAGCCTGAACCTCTTTTACTGCCTGGTTGCGGCGATCGATGGAATCCTGATCGGCCACCCATGTGCCTTCGATATCAAAATCCAGCACGTTCAGGTTCATGTTATCAACAATGTCGTAGTAGAGTTTTTGCAGGTCTTTAACATTCTTACAGGCAGCTGCCAGCGGGGAGTTATTCGCTCCGCCAATGGAAACCATCACATCGCCACCGGCTTCACGC
>NZ_JAHLRC010000296.1:0-373 GCF_018919545.1 Citrobacter sp. S46_ASV_140 | reverse complement strand
GCATAAACGGCGAAAAAAAGAGTGGAGGCGAACAGAGATCCCGCCAAACCCTCTGCGCAAAGGTACGCCCTTTGATCATTCAGGAGGGACATTTTGTTTTTTTTATTATTAATAAGGATGCTGAATGGTTTTTAACGGTCTGGATAAATTATGAAAAAAGACCTGAAATTCTCAGACGGGTTGCGAAGAAGTCTGGAAGGCAGCAATAAAAAATATCCGCTTCATAACTATCTGCAGCAAAAAAAATGAACTGTCGCGAACGCAGGAAATTCTGCGCAATATATCGGGCTGGCTGAGATGAAAAATCATAAATGTGACTGTATGTCACAGGGACCGGCATTACTACCCGTACGCTATGCGGTGATTCCTGAAT
>NZ_JAHLRC010000295.1:0-385 GCF_018919545.1 Citrobacter sp. S46_ASV_140 | reverse complement strand
GGCCCTGGAGTACGTCGGCTACAGGCACAACGCTCATAATATTCTCTCTGTTAATAGTCGGATATATAAACACATGTCCACCCGTAATGGGGGGATACCTATGTTACCTGGCATCTGCAATCAGACAAGCAGAATTCGTAGCTGGAGTGAAAGATTTCGGAAATTAGCGTGAAAAGGGAGCCAAACTGGCTCCCTGGAAGGTTTAACTGGCTTTTTTAATATGCGGCAAATCGAAGGCTTTGCGTAGCGCGCGCACGAACGCTTTATCGTGGCAGATGGTTTTACCCGGGCTATCAGATAACTTCGCCACAGGTTTGCCGTTACATTCCACCAGCTTGATCACAATATTGAGCGGCTTAACCTGGGGAATATCACAGGTTAAACG
>NZ_JAHLRC010000294.1:0-416 GCF_018919545.1 Citrobacter sp. S46_ASV_140 | reverse complement strand
CGGCCGGGAACTCAAAGGAGACTGCCAGTGATAAACTGGAGGAAGGTGGGGATGACGTCAAGTCATCATGGCCCTTACGAGTAGGGCTACACACGTGCTACAATGGCATATACAAAGAGAAGCGACCTCGCGAGAGCAAGCGGACCTCATAAAGTATGTCGTAGTCCGGATTGGAGTCTGCAACTCGACTCCATGAAGTCGGAATCGCTAGTAATCGTGGATCAGAATGCCACGGTGAATACGTTCCCGGGCCTTGTACACACCGCCCGTCACACCATGGGAGTGGGTTGCAAAAGAAGTAGGTAGCTTAACCTTCGGGAGGGCGCTTACCACTTTGTGATTCATGACTGGGGTGAAGTCGTAACAAGGTAACCGTAGGGGAACCTGCGGTTGGATCACCTCCTTACCTTAAAGAA
>NZ_JAHLRC010000293.1:0-429 GCF_018919545.1 Citrobacter sp. S46_ASV_140 | reverse complement strand
ATTTTATGTCGTAGGCATCGAACGTTGGCGTCGCGCTACTCAAGCAGAGCGCTGCGACGCCGTGGTCGTCATACCTTAGTACATTACTTTATGACCATACTGCTCAAGAATGCCTTTCACGCGCTCCATGGTCTCTTTCTTCGGTGGCTTAACACCGTCAAGTTTGTACTCTTCACCCATTGCCACCCATTTGTGTTTGCCCAGCTCATGGTATGGCAGCAGTTCGATTTTCTCTACGTTGCCCATATCGCGGGTAAACTCGCCCAGGCGGTGCGCGGAGTCGTCATCGTCAGACCAGCCAGGTACAACGACGTAGCGGATCCACACCTTGATGTCTTTATTGGACAGGTAACGTGCGAACTCAAGCGTACGATGGTTAGATACGCCCACCAGATTCTGATGGATTTCATCATTCATCTGTTTGAGATC
>NZ_JAHLRC010000292.1:0-468 GCF_018919545.1 Citrobacter sp. S46_ASV_140 | reverse complement strand
GTGCAGAGGTATTGAGCGTAAAGGGCTCAAAACCGTAATCATAAGTGATTTGCGCGAATAAGCTGTCATCATCACGCTTGTTACTGTATTGGTCAACTTTACTCCCCACCGCGATATTGTAATTATAATTTCCGGGTTTTAATAAATTTGGCAGCACGGCGACGGGGAATCGCTGTTCTTTTACCGAACCATCCTCTTCATAAATTTTTAAGATAATGTCGCCAGAATATACGCCGGTCAGATCGTTAATCACAAAAGGACCCGGTGGAACCACGAACGACTTTAATGTGTATCCGCCTTGTTCGACAGTGACACGGGCATGTGTTCTGGCAATACCATTAATGACCGGAGCATAAGACTGCGAGTCCCAGGGATACATATCCTGATTAGACTTTAACTGCGCGCCATAAAAGGTAAAACCATCGTTCAGGGTATTGTAGGACTGGGTTTTACCGATAAGAATATCTG
>NZ_JAHLRC010000291.1:0-484 GCF_018919545.1 Citrobacter sp. S46_ASV_140 | reverse complement strand
GCCAGGGCATCCACCGTGTACGCTTAGTCGCTTAACCTCACAACCCGAAGATGTTTCGTAAAACACTTCAGTGTTGCAAAAATTTGAGAGACTCGAACACACCGCTTTTCATTTCTTATTACGGAGAAATGAAACAGTGTGTCGTTTCAATTTTCAGCTTGATCCAGATTTTTAAAGAGCAAATATCTCAAACGAGACTCGGAAGTCTGTTTTGAGATACTTCGGTCGGCGACTTTCACTCACACATACCAGCAAGTGGCGTCCCCTAGGGGATTCGAACCCCTGTTACCGCCGTGAAAGGGCGGTGTCCTGGGCCTCTAGACGAAGGGGACACTGAAGTCTCAATCGCAAGACGCCTTGCTATTTACTTTTCATCAGACAATCTGTGTGAGCACTACAAAGAACGTTTCTTTAAGGTAAGGAGGTGATCCAACCGCAGGTTCCCCTACGGTTACCTTGTTACGACTTCACCCCAGTCATGAAT
>NZ_JAHLRC010000290.1:0-550 GCF_018919545.1 Citrobacter sp. S46_ASV_140 | reverse complement strand
TCGCAGTAACACCAAGTACAGGAATATTAACCTGTTTCCCATCGACTACGCCTTTCGGCCTCGCCTTAGGGGTCGACTCACCCTGCCCCGATTAACGTTGGACAGGAACCCTTGGTCTTCCGGCGTGCGGGTTTTTCACCCGCATTATCGTTACTTATGTCAGCATTCGCACTTCTGATACCTCCAGCATGCCTCACAGCACACCTTCAACGGCTTACAGAACGCTCCCCTACCCAACAACACATAGTGTCGCTGCCGCAGCTTCGGTGCATGGTTTAGCCCCGTTACATCTTCCGCGCAGGCCGACTCGACCAGTGAGCTATTACGCTTTCTTTAAATGATGGCTGCTTCTAAGCCAACATCCTGGCTGTCTGTGCCTTCCCACATCGTTTCCCACTTAACCATGACTTTGGGACCTTAGCTGGCGGTCTGGGTTGTTTCCCTCTTCACGACGGACGTTAGCACCCGCCGTGTGTCTCCCGTGATAACATTCTTCGGTATTCGCAGTTTGCATCGGGTTGGTAAGTCGGGATGACCCCCTAGCCGAAAC
>NZ_JAHLRC010000028.1:0-45740 GCF_018919545.1 Citrobacter sp. S46_ASV_140 | reverse complement strand
CAGGTGATAATCGTATTGCAGTCGGACAAAAAATCACAAAAGACTTTGACTTTATTCTCAGACACTCTGGTTAAAGCATCCTGCATTTCTTGTATATATTCGCTAACAAACGCGTTATGGTGCTGCGAGTTTTGCGTTCTGGAGAATACGTCCCGAATGTTGACCTTAAACTCCTGGAAATTATTAAAGCCTAATTTCTTTACCAGCTTAGAAATAGATGGCGCGGTAGTATAAACGCGATCTGCCAGTTCATGAATTTTCATTTTATAAACATCAGCAGGATTCTCCTGACAGAATTTATAAACTCGCAGTTCATTATTGGTTAAATTTTTTCGCATGGAGCGCACCTTTTATTATGTGGCACTTACGCCACATTGGCTCTCGAGGGGATATTAGCAAGGGAAAAGCGGAAATAGATTTTATGATTTAGAAATTAATTTCTGCGATCTGAGTTATAAATTTCCATATGGAGGCTTCCCATTCCGTTGAGAAGTATGGCGTAACCAGAAGGCCGGATGGCAACGGAGATCGTGCTCCTGAGAAAGTGCCGGATAACGGTGTAAACACCTTATCCGGCCCACAACGGATCGTAAGCCCGGTAAGCGTAGCGCCACCGGGCATTTTTTTACTCTTCTTCTGCCTGGGCTTTCTTCGCCAGGCCATCCAGCAGTTTTTGATGGATGCCACCAAACCCGCCGTTACTCATCACCAGGATGTGATCGCCAGGCTGTGCAGTTTTCACCACCATATCTGCCAGCGCATCCACATCGCCGCTCCAGTGCGCAGGCTGAACGCAGGCTTCAGCGACTTCTGCTACCTGCCACGGAATATGCGGGGGTTGCAGCAGGAACACTTCGTCCGCACGCCCTAACGACGGCGCCAGGTCATCTTTGCACAGGCCCATTTTCATGGTGTTCGAGCGTGGTTCCAGCACCGCGATGATGCGCGCCGTGCCACCTACTTTACCGCGCAGCGCCGCAAGCGTTGCCAGAATGGCCGTTGGGTGATGGGCGAAATCGTCATACACCGTCACGCCATTGGCTTCGCCGCGCAGCTCAAGACGACGACGGGCGTTGATAAACGAGCCCAGCGCATTGGCTGCATCCGCAGGCACGACGCCAACATGGCGCGCGGCAGCAATCGCCATCAGACCGTTGTGCATGTTGTGCTCGCCTACCAGGCCCCACTTCACCACGCCAACATTTTCACCGTCCAGCCACACTTCCCATTCGGATGCATCAGTGGTCAGCTTTTTCGCCTGCCAGTGACCTTGTTCACCAACCAGCTCTTGTTCGCTCCAGCAGCCCATCGCCATCGTCTGTTTCAGATTGATGTCGTTTTCCGGGTAGATAATGCGTCCCTGGCCCGGCACGATACGCACCAGGTGGTGGAACTGTTTCTGGATCGCTTTCAGATCGTCAAAGATATCCGCGTGATCGAACTCAAGGTTGTTGAGGATCAGCGTACGCGGGCAGTAATGTACGAATTTAGAACGCTTATCGAAGAAGGCGCAATCGTACTCATCCGCTTCAATCACGAAGAAGTCGCTCTCACCCAGGCGCGCGGAAACCTCAAAGTTACCCGGTACGCCGCCGATAACAAAGCCAGGCTTATAGCCGCAGGCTTCGAGGATCCAGGTCGCCATTCCGGCGGTGGTGGTTTTGCCGTGCGTCCCCGCAACCGCCAGTACCCAACGATCGCGCAATACAAAGTCATGCAGCCACTGCGGGCCGGACATGTACGGAATGTTCTTTTCCAGCACTGCTTCCACACACGGATTACCCCGGGTCATGGCATTGCCAATGATCACCAGGTCCGGCTGCGGATCGAGCTGGCTGGCATCGTAACCCTGAATCAGATCAATGCCTTGCTTCTCAAGTAAGGTACTCATCGGCGGATACACATTGGCGTCCGAACCGGTTACTTCATGACCGAGTGAGCGCGCCAGCATCGCCAGACCGCCCATGAAAGTGCCACAAATTCCCAAAATATGAATGCGCATACGTCACTATCCTTTTTTAATCTGGGGGCCATTTTACGCACATGTCCGGCAAGTGAGAAACGCATTTCAGGATATTCCGTAGTTTGCTGGCGCGATTCACCTAAGCGCGGCAATGGAAATATTTGTTAATATTGTTGCGGTCGCTTTACTCCACATAAATTGCAGGGAAAGTGTTATGAAAACGTTAGGTGAATTTATTGTCGAAAAGCAGCACGAGTTTTCTCATGCTACCGGTGAACTCACTGCTTTGTTGTCGGCAATAAAGCTGGGCGCCAAGATCATCCACCGCGATATCAACAAGGCCGGTCTGGTCGATATCCTGGGTGCCAGCGGTGCTGAGAACGTGCAGGGAGAGGTTCAGCAAAAACTCGATCTGTTCGCGAACGAAAAACTGAAAGCTGCACTGAAGGCGCGCGACATTGTGGCGGGCATTGCCTCGGAAGAAGAAGATGAAATCGTCGTCTTTGAAGGCTGTGAACACGCAAAATATGTTGTGCTGATGGATCCTCTGGATGGCTCATCCAACATCGATGTTAACGTCTCTGTCGGTACGATTTTCTCTATTTATCGCCGCGTAACCCCAGTCGGCACGCCGGTCACGGAAGAGGATTTCCTGCAACCAGGCAACAAGCAGGTTGCTGCGGGCTACGTTGTTTATGGTTCTTCCACCATGCTGGTGTATACCACCGGCTGTGGCGTACACGCCTTCACCTACGATCCTTCTCTGGGCGTATTCTGCCTCAGCCAGGAACGTATGCGCTTCCCAGCGAAAGGCAGCACGTACTCCATTAACGAAGGCAACTATATTAAATTCCCGAACGGCGTGAAGAAGTACATTAAATTCTGCCAGGAAGAAGATAAGTCAACTCAGCGCCCGTACACCTCGCGCTACATTGGCTCTCTGGTTGCGGATTTCCATCGTAATCTGCTCAAAGGCGGGATCTACCTGTACCCAAGCACAGCCAGCCACCCGCAAGGGAAGCTGCGTCTGCTGTACGAATGCAATCCGATGGCCTTCCTGGCCGAGCAGGCGGGCGGCAAAGCGAGCGATGGTAAGGATCGCATTCTGGATATCACCCCGGAAAGCCTGCACCAGCGTCGCTCCTTCTTCGTAGGTAACGACCATATGGTTGAAGATGTAGAACGCTTTATCCGCGAATTCCCGGACGCGTAATACGCTTTGCCGGATGAGACGTGTTAACGCCATCATCCGGCAAATTTAACCCTACGCCGTTTGTACTTTAAACGCCGCCATTGCTTCGAGCAGCGCATGTGACTGCTCTTCCAGCGAGCGGGTAGCCGCTGAAGATTGCTGTACCAGCGCCGCATTTTGCTGCGCCGTTTCATCCATCTGAATCACCGCGATATTCACCTGCTCAATGCCGCGACTCTGTTCCTGCGACGCGCTGGCAATTTCACGCATCAGTTTGGTCATGCGCATCACTTCATTGGCAATCTCATCCATGGTTTCGCCCGCCTGCTGCGCCAGCTCGCTGCCTTCTCCCACATGGGTGTGTGAATCGCTGATTAACGTGCGGATCTCTTTTGCCGCCTCGGCGCTGCGGCTGGCCAGATTACGCACTTCCCCCGCAACGACCGCAAAGCCCCGCCCTTGCTCACCGGCACGTGCCGCTTCAACAGAAGCATTGAGCGCAAGGATATTAGTCTGGAAAGCAATACCGTCGATTACGCTGAGGATGTCGGCGATTCGGCTGGAACTGCCGGAAATATCGCGCATTTTCTCAATCACATAGCACACCATCTCACTGCCGCGATCGGCGGTATCCGACACCGATTTTGCCAACTGGTGTGCCTGTTCCGCGTTTTGCGCATTCTGTTTCACGGTTGCCGTGAGTTCTTCCATACTGGCGGCGGTCTGCTCCAGCGAAGTGGCTGTCGATTCAGTACGTTGTGCCAGATGCTGGTTCCCGGCCGTCAGCTCACGGCTACCAATATCAATTTGTAAACTGGCATCGCGGACACGCTGTACCGAGTCGCCCAGCGCATGGCGCATTTCATCCATTGCCGCGTTCAGACGGTTGAATTCGGCGCTGGCCGACAGCGCGGTAACCGGCGACAAATCCCCTGTCGCCAGACGTTCCAGTTGCTCAACCATATTATCCAGCGGCTTGAGAAACTTATTTCGCAGCATGAACCAAATCACCGCCAGCAATGCGAGGGCAGCCAACATCGAGGCGCTCATAATACCGTGGTAAATCAACGAAGTTATGATACGGGTAGAGGCATACAGCCCCATACCGCCGGTCAGCAACAGAAGGAACGTTAGCAGAGACAATAACACCAACAAACTTGATCGAATTGAAAGGGATTTTGGCATCGTTATATTTCCGGTTGTAGGGTTAAAACAGACCTGTACAGAACCTATCGACTACAACCGGAAAAAGTTTAGGTATTTAAATGTTTATTGAAAAATCAGGATGTTACTTTGGTGTTGCCGCCGTCCCCACTCTGGTTACTGGCGAGCTTTGACGATTTTCCCAAAGTACCGTCAGACCGCGCTGTAAGGCAATAAAAATAAACAATAAAATGCCAATCGCGATCTTCGTCCACCAGGAACTTAATGTGCCATCAAAATTAATGTAGGTCTGGATCAACCCCTGAATGGCGACACCAAACAACGTTCCTAACACCGTACCGACCCCACCGCTCAACAGGGTTCCGCCAATCACGACTGAGGCAATCGCATCCAGCTCAACGCCGACGCCCGCCAGCGCATAACCCGCCTGGGTGTAAATTGAAAAGACAATGCCAGCAAGCGTCGCAAGCCCGGTCGACAGCATATAGATACGGATGGTCGTGCTGCGGGTTGAGATCCCCATCAGGTTGGCAGAGGTGGCGTTGCCGCCAATCGCGTAAACCTGATTACCAAAGCGCGTACGGTGCGCCAGGAATATGCCAATGACGACTACCGCCAGCATCAGCAATCCCATTGCACTCAGGCGGCCGCCGCCGGGAATTTTCCATGCCAGGCTTGAGAGCATGTCATAAACCGGATGGTTAATTGGGATCGACTCTTCAGACACCAGATAACTGACGCCGCGCAGGAAGAACATTCCCGCCAGGGTAATAATGAATGCCGGGATCTTCAGCGCATCAATCAGTAACCCCATAAACGCGCCAAACGCGCAGCCCATCAGCAGAATCAGGGGAAACGCCAACAGCGGAGATATACCCCAGTAGCCAATGGCCTTCGCCAGAAATACGCCGGTAAACGCGATCACCGAGCCAACGGACAGGTCGATCCCGCCAGAGAGAATCACGAAGGTCATGCCCACGGCGATGATGCCCAGAAAAGCGTTATCGGTCAGGATATTGCAGATAACTCTGGTTGAAGCAAAAGCCGGAAACTGTGTCAGGCAGTAGAGGTAACCCAGCACAAACACGCCTAGGGTGATCATCAGCGGTAAATTACGTTTTATCATGACCACGCACTCCTTTTATCAGGCTGATAAAGCGTTGTGATTGCACGACCAGCACACACAACACCACCACGGCTTTGACCACTTGATTTAGTTCTGGCGGGAAGCCCGACAGTAAAATCCCGGTGTTCATGCCCTGAATAATCAATGCCCCGACCACCGACAGCAGCAGATTAAAGCGCCCGCCCATCAGCGAGCCGCCGCCGATGACTACCGCCAGGATGGCATCCAGTTCCAGCCACAATCCGGCGTTATTGGCATCTGCCCCGCGGATATCCGCCGTGACGATAATGCCGGCGATAGCCGCACACAGACCGCTCAGCACATAGGTGAGCATCACGATAATGCGCGTGTTCACCCCGGCGTTTTTTGCCGCACGAATGTTGATGCCTACCGCTTCAATAAACATCCCCAGCGCCGTTTTACGCGTCAGTAGCCAGAACACCACCAGCGTTAGCAGGGCAATGATCACTGGCGTGGGGAACAGTAAGAGCGAGCCGCTGCCAAACCACGACAGTTCGGGCGAATTGAAGGTGACGATTTGCCCGGAGGTGATAAGCTGCGCCACTCCGCGTCCGGCCACCATCAGGATTAGCGTGGCAACGAACGGTTGGATCTTGAGAATTGCCACCAGAATCCCGTTCCACAACCCTGCCAGAATGCCGGAGCCTAAGGCGACAAGCACCACCACCGGCAAACTGTGCCCGGCCACCGTCATCGCCGCGGTGGTGGCACCGGCAATGGCCATGACAGCGCCCACGGAAAGGTCGATGCCGCCGGTGGCAATCACCAGCGTCATGCCAATCGCTAACAGCGCCACGGGGGCGGCACGGTTGAGAATATCAATCGGGCTACCGAACAGCCGACCATCTTGCAAAATCACCTGATAAAAGTGCGGCGCGACCAGGCTATCCACCAGCAGCACCAGCAGTAGCGCCACCAGTTGTGGCATGCCCTTTGGCCAGCGGAATCGCCGTTGCGGCGGAGTGGATTGAGGGAGAGATTGAGGCATCACCATAGTCTCCTTAGGCCGCAATGGCGTTCATGATCGCCGGTACGGACAATTCAGCCAGCGGGATCTCGGCAACCTGTTTGCGATCGCGCATAATAATGACCCGATCGGCATAGCCCACTAACTCTTCCAGTTCGGATGAAATCACCAGCAGCGCCAGACCATCCGCGCACAGCGTTTCGATCAGGCGGATGATCTCGGCATGCGCGCCGACGTCGATCCCACGCGTAGGTTCATCGAGGATCAGGAACTGCGGTTTGGTCAGTAACCAGCGCGAGAGCAATACTTTTTGCTGATTGCCGCCGGAGAGGAATTCGATCGGCTGTTCAGCGTTGGGGGTGCGAATTCCGAGCTGGCGGATAAAACGCTCGGCAATCTCATTTTGTTCTTTCCGCGGAATAGGCCGCAGCCAGCCACGCTGCGCCTGTAATGCCAGAATGATGTTTTCACGCACCGAGGCGGCGGCGATAATGCCATCCGTTTTGCGATCCTCCGGACAGAAGCCGATCCCCAGACACGAAGCCTGATGCGGCGATCGCAAGGTCTGCGCTTTGCCTTTGATCAGCGCACTGCCGCTGTCGGCGGGTTTAATACCGAAGATCACCTCCGCCGTTTCCGTTCGCCCGGATCCCAGCAGTCCAGCGAGACCGACGATCTCACCAGGACGCACCTGTAGATCAAACGGCGCGATGGTGCCTTTCTTGCCAAAGTCGCTAAAGGCCGCCACTGGTTTATCACTCAGCAGCGTACGGCCCGCACGCTGTAGCGCATGGGTATCCAGTTCGCGACCCAGCATCATTTTGACCAGTTCGATCTGTGGCAGTTCGCGGGTTTCACGGCAGCCAACGAAGCCGCCGTTACGCAGGACGGTGATGCGATCGCTGACCTGATAGACCTGATCGAGGAAATGGGTAACGAAGATCAGACTGACGCCCCGATCGCGCAGATGCCGCATCAGGCCGAACAGCATTTCTACTTCCTGGGTATCAAGACTGGCGGTGGGCTCATCGAGGATCAGCACTTTCGCGGAGAGATCGATCGCCCGACAGATGGCGACGATCTGCTGCATCGCCACGGAAAAGCGGTTCAGCGGCTCGCGCACGTCGAGGGAAAAACCGTATGACGCCATCAACTCCGTCGCGCGTTTTTCCATCTGCTTGCGCAGCAGCAGGCCAAAACTCCGCGGTTCACGGCCAATAAACAAGTTATCCGCTACCGACATATTGGGCAGCAGGTTCACTTCCTGATACACGGTACCGATCCCCAACTGCTGGGCATGGGCGGTATTTTTGGGGGAGATAGGCTGGCCTTCGAGCCAGATCGTGCCGCGATCTGCATGGTAAACGCCGGTCAGCGCTTTGATCAGCGTCGATTTACCGGCTCCGTTTTCTCCCAGCAGCGCCATAATCTCACCGCGACGCAAGCTGAAATCCACGTTATCCAGCGCTTTGACGCCGGGAAAGAATTTGCTTAATCCTTCGGTGCAGAGGATTTCCTGATGGGGGTCGGTGGTCATGGCATTCCTCCGGTACGAAATCACGGCCTTTTCGTAGGCCTGATAAGCGCAACGCCATCAGGCCTACGGAAGACCGGCAGCAAAACTAGTAGCCCATGTTTTTCTTCTTCTCTAACTCTTCTTTCGCCGTATCCGGCAGATAGAGGATCGACTTGGTAATGGTCAGCTTCTCAGGCATCGTGCCGTCTTTTTTGAATTTCTCCAGCGCGTCGAATGCCGGGCCTGCCATATTCGGCGTCAGCTCGACGCTGGCGTTGGCTTCACCATCAATCATTGCTTTGTAGATATCCGGTACGCCGTCGATGGAACCGGTCAGAATATCTTTGCCGGGTTTCAGGCCCGCTTCTTTAATCGCCTGGATTGCCCCGATCACCATGTCATCGTTATGGGCGTAAACCATGCAGATGTTCTTGCCATTGTTTTCCGCTTTGATAAAGCTCTCCATCACTTCTTTCCCTTTACTGCGGGTGAAGTCGCCGGACTGTGAGCGGATAATCTTAATGTTTGGTGCGCTGGCGATGGCTTCAGCAAACCCTTTTTTACGATCGATGGCCACGCTGGCCCCGACAGTCCCTTGCAGCTCAACGACGTTACACGGCTTGCCGTTCACCTGTTTAATCAACCAGTCGCCGATCAATTTACCTTCCAGCACGTTGTCGGCGGTGACCGTGGTCATATAGAGAGATTTGTCTTTTACATCGATGGAACGATCGAGCAAAAAGACCGGAATGTCGGCATCTTTAGCTTCTTTTAAAACCGGTTCCCAACCCGTTGCCACGACCGGTGCAATAAAGATGGCGTCAACGCCCTGCGCAACAAATGAGCGAACAGCTTTAATCTGGTTTTCCTGCTTTTGCTGGCCGTCAGCGATTTTCAGCGTAATACCACGCTTTTCAGCCTCGCTTTTCGCAACGTTGGTTTCTGCGGCGCGCCAGCCGGATTCAGAGCCAACTTGCGAAAATCCTACGGTTAAAGGGGCTGCCATTGCCATAGACGACATGGCTGCCGAAACTGCTGTGACTAAAAGTAAGCGCTTCCACATAAGTGCGTCCTCGTAGGGTGATTATTGTTGGTTAATAAACCGTCGCGAAAAAACTATAGACAATTGAGCATGTAACGAATTGCGTTACATCACACTTCAAAAAAGTAAATAAAACGTTAATCACAACTTTGTAATCGCTTTCATCTCGCTATGAAAAATGCGGCTGAAGATATGGATTTTTCTGTCACGAGAGAGGGGTAAAAAGAAGAAAATGAGCGCAGAGAAAGCGAAAACAAGCGGAGACATTCAGCGCGAGTTGGCTATAATACCCGCCACTTGTTTGCCATAGCTTATTTAAAGGAAACAGACATGAGCTTACTCAACGTCCCTGCCGGTAAAGACCTGCCGGAAGATATCTACGTTGTTATCGAGATCCCTGCCAATGCAGATCCGATCAAATACGAAGTTGACAAAGAGAGCGGCGCCCTGTTCGTTGACCGCTTCATGTCCACCGCGATGTTCTATCCGTGCAACTACGGTTACATCAACCACACCCTGTCTCTGGACGGTGACCCGGTAGACGTTCTTGTCCCGACTCCGTACCCGCTGGAGCCAGGTTCAGTGATCCGCTGCCGTCCGGTTGGCGTGCTGAAAATGACTGACGAATCCGGTGAAGATGCGAAACTGGTTGCGGTTCCGCACACTAAGCTGAGCAAAGAATACGATCACATCAAAGATGTGACCGACCTGCCGGAACTGCTGAAAGCGCAGATCACCCACTTCTTCGAACACTACAAAGATCTCGAAGCGGGCAAATGGGTGAAAGTTGACGGTTGGGACAACGCTGAAGCCGCTAAAGCTGAAATCGTTGCTTCTTTCGAGCGCGCGAAGAAGTAAGTTCGCGTTTGCTTAAAACCCTGAACGCCAGTCTCTGGTTAGTAAGGGTTTTTAAATTTCTACGTTCTACCACCTCTCCCCTTCGCTGTTTTCTTTTTGACCTACCAGAATGGGTAGTCACATTTCATTTATCTTAATTGCGAATGATATTAGATCTCATTATCATTCTCATCATGTAAATAAATGTGAATAAAAGTCAATGAACCTCCACAATGTGAAGTCCCTGAAACGCTATTCCTGCGTGGCACTCGCCACAGCGCTGTTATTTACCAGCCTGTCCAGCGTGGCGCAGACGCTACCTGAGAAAGATTTTCTGACTCGCGATGTCGGTAACGGCGTGTATGAACTGGCGGTAGATAGCCAGCAGAATGCGCTTTTTGTCGCCTCGTCGCCGTCGTTTGATAAAGATAAAACCAGCGGGCTTATCTATAAACTCGATCTGGAGAAACTCACGACGACTGAAGTCATCGACACCAGCCGTCGTGCCTTTGCCACCGCGCTGGATGAAGAAAACCAGGTGCTGTATGTCGGCAACACGCTGGAAGGTTCAGTAACGCTAGTCGATACCCGCAGCGGTAAAGAGCTGGCGATACTGCAACTGAGCGAAGCCAAAAACTCGAAAGATATTGTTCATACGCGTGAAATGGTGCTCGATAAACAGCACCACCGTCTGTACGTTTCCGGCGTGGCTGAAAAAGGCATAGTCTGGGTGGTGGACACACAAAAGCGCGAGAAAA
The DNA here is from genome assembly GCF_018919545.1 of Citrobacter sp. S46_ASV_140. Lineage (NCBI taxonomy): Bacteria > Pseudomonadati > Pseudomonadota > Gammaproteobacteria > Enterobacterales > Enterobacteriaceae > Citrobacter > Citrobacter sp. S46_ASV_140. Next base: position 35,154 of record NZ_JAHLRC010000028.1, on the reverse strand, counting down.
TCGCCACCCTCGAGAACATGGGCCAGTACCCGACCGGCATGGCCGTGGATGCAAATAAGAACCGCCTGTATGTTGTGAATGGCCGAAACGAGCTTATTACGCTGGATACCACCAACCATCAAATTATTAATCGCTTTACCATTGAGCCAGATAAAAAACATTTTTTCCTGAATATTGCCCTGGATGCAAAAAATAACCGCGCATTCCTGACCGATCCGGATTTAGCGGACGTACTGGTTGTTGATCTTAATACCGGTAAGGTTATTGCACCAATTAAGGTTATTAACTCGCTGGCAGTGATATATAACGAAAAACGCCAGGAAGTTTATATCACCCACCGTAATGCTAAACGCATCAGCATTGTGAACAGCAAGACCTATCAGGTAAAACAAAGCATTGAAACCAATGCATTACCTAACAGCCTGGCGCTCTCGGCAGATGCTAACACCCTGTACGTCAGCGTCAAACAGTCGGAAAAAATGACAGGTGTGAAGCCCGACTACGTGCTGAAAATCGATCTCTCTAAATATTAATAATTAAAAAACTATCTGCACCTTGCAGCTTTTTTGAGCTGCAAGGTGATGTTTTTATTTTTTACTTTTCAGGTGTCTATATTATGAAAACGCGTCAACTTATTACGCTGACAGGGATCGTTGCATTCTCAGGCGGTGTTATTTTCCCCACCCAGGCAGAAGAACTCACCGAGACCTCACGCACTAGCGAAGATGAAATGGTGATCACCGCATCCGGATTCTCGCAGCAAAAACGCGAAGCGCCGGCCACTATTTCAGTTATCGATCGTAACACGCTGGATATTCAGCCGGACCGTAGCATCGGTGAAGCCATTAAAAACCTTCCCGGCGTCTCGGTCACCAACAGCAGTGGCATGAACGCCGGTAGCATTATGATCCGCGGCATGGACCCGTCCTATACCGCTTTTATGGTCAACAGCGTCAAACAAAATACCGGTGAATCTCGTCCTTACGGACATGATATTGGTACTGAAGCCAACTTCTTACCGCCAATGGAGGCCATTGAGCGTATTGAAGTTATCCGTGGGCCGATGTCCTCGCTGTACGGTTCAGACGCCATCGGCGGTGTGGTTAACGTCATTACCAAAAAACCGTACGGCGCAAAAGAGTGGACCACGGCAATTGCTGCCAATACCTGGCTGCAGGAACACCAGTATTTAGGTAATACCAGCCAGATGAATTTGTTTACCATGGGGCCGATTGTGCCCGATGTTCTCGGCCTTAGCGTGGCGGCCGACTGGCTTGACCGTCGCGATGACGATCGCAATAACTATTTTGGCAAACACAATCGTAAATCCGTTGATATGACATTGGGCCTGGCCGCCAGCGAGAATAACCTGTTCGATCTTAACGTGGTCACCGGTGAACAGGAAAAAAACCGTACCCAGAAACGCGGTGCGCCGTGGTCATGGCTGTTCGATCGTAACGCCGCCACCCTGACGCATACCGGCTGGTATGCAGACGACACCATCGCGACGACCAACTACATAAACTATGAAAAAGGCCGTTCGAAGTATGTTTATGACGGACAGTCCCCGCAGTATGTGCAGATGGAGAACTACGTCGCCAATTCGCAAACCACTTTCACGCTCGACACCCATAAACTGACCGTTGGGGCGAATTTCACGCGCGAAGAGCTGAATGACCGCTTTGATGTGGCCAACAAAACGCTGCCCGGATCTGACCCGGTGACCAAAATCAGCCGTAACGGTTGGGCATTGTTTGCTGAAGACGGCTGGAGCATTGGCGATTTCATCCTGACCACGTCAGCGAGGATGGACCAGGATGACAATTTTGGCACACATATTACGCCGAAAATGTACGGTAACTGGGCCTTTAGCAATGACTGGGCGCTGAAAGGCGGCGTTTCCGCAGGCTATAAAAAACCGGAGCTGCGCGCGACGTCCAGCAACTTCGTAACCCCTTACGGCTCAACCGTACCTTACCCCTTCCTCACCGTTGGTAACGACGACCTGAAACCTGAACAAAGCGTTAACTCTGAACTGGGCCTCTACTGGACGGGAGATGCGCTATCGCTCGACAGCACCGTCTTCTATACGCAGTTCAAAGACAAAATTGCTGAACAAACTATTTGTGAAACCACGTCGACGAACCAGTGCTCCGTCAACGGCTACAACGCGGATTCCGTCAGTAAATACTTCAACGTCAGCGAGGCGGATGTATACGGTATAGAACTGAATGCCGACTGGCAGATTACCGCCGATGTAAAAGCCAACGCTAACTACACCTGGAACCACAGCGAACAAAAAAGCGGCGTTAACAAAGGCTACGCGCTAAACGATTATCCGCGCCATATGGCGAATCTGTCGCTGAACTGGGCGGCAACGCAAAGCCTGGACGTATGGAGTACGGTGAATTATCGCAGCAGTAACCGCAACAGCGGCAATAACTATAAATACGATGACTACACGATGGTGGACGTAGGCGTACGTTATCAGCTCAATAAGCACACGCAACTGATGGCTGGGGTCTACAACGTGCTGGATGAGGATCCGAAACTGACAACCGCGTGGAACGAATCCGCACAGGTGGAAGGACGCCGCTATAACCTCGGCGCGCGCGTGGAGTTTTAAATCCAGAATAAAACAACGCCACCCGAGGGTGGCGTGTTCATATCAGTACTGGTCTCGGTCTAACCAGTTACCGCTTTCAATCAGCGTTAAGCCATCAACCGGACGTTGGTACACGTACATCCATGCACTTCCGTACGGCGTTTGAATTAACTGGCGTGCGTATTCACCGCCACGGGTACGCAGAGCGTCAAGCTCTGCCAGCGTGGCGTTATCAATACGATAAACTTCCCCGTGTACTGTTCCCTCTCCTGGAACGGCGCCTGGATAGTGGCCCAGGCTATACAACTGGTAGTTGTCGATACTGAAATTTCCCAGCAACAGGGCATTGGTCATCCAGTGGCTGTTGCCTTGTTTGGTTCGTAAACTGCCGTAGACAAATATTCGCATTGCTAAAACTCGAACTGATAGAGCAAATCAAGTGCCTGATCTACGCCAGACACTGCTTCCAGATATAGCTTAGGCATCAGACGATAACGTAGCGTGAGTGTCGCTAAGGAGTCAAATATACCCACACCATATTTCACCTGCAGACCTGGCAGTACGTATCCGCTGACAACCACCTGAGATGAATCACCCACCCCTTGTGTGTCCAGTGCCAGATTGCTTACGCCAAATGTCTCCCCGATTTTACCCACAACCTGACCACTTTGTGCAACCCCCAGACCAATAAGCATTGAAGTCATTGCCGCGCTGTCGCTCTGTTCGCTATCCAGCCCTTGTCCGCGTAGCAGGTAGGAAAGCGCCATTTGCTGCGACATCGCCGGGTCGGAGAAGATCTCCGCCTTCGGTTCATCGGCGGTGCCCGTGACGCGAACCCCGGCGATCACGTCGTCTTCGGTGGCTTCCGGGTTACGAATTGCTTCGATGTTGAGTAACGGCTGATCAGGCGGACCGGAGAACAACAGCTCGCCCTTACGCACAATCAGATCCTGACCATAGGCATGGAAACGCCCGCTCGGAATATTAATTTGTCCGTTCAGCCCCAGCCCCTGCTTATCCTGCACCACTTTCAGATCGCCCGTCAGACGCGCTTTCAGACCAAAGGCGTCAATACGCACGTTGTTACCGACGTGGATGTTCAGGTTGCTGTTGATCGGAATACCTGCTGTCTGCGGTTTCTCCGGTTGCAGATTGTTGTTAAGCATGACCATATCGCTGGAAACCCCTACCGCGCTCTCCGGAAGGTCGTGTACCACGATACGCGCCCACGGCACATCCACGTTGCCATCGAGGGTAAACAGGCTCGGCGTGGCTTCAAAGACCACGTCCGGCGATACGTCCAGGCGGACCATCGGCGGCACGGTTATACGAACCCTGCTGCCTTTAGCCGCAACGCGCGCCCGCCAGTTGTCTATCTGACTCCAGTCGGCATCGCCGCTCAGGTTAATTTCGCCCTGCTGCGTACGCACCACGCCCGCCAGCGTTGAGCGTGTTCCGGTGAAGTTAACGGCTAACTGGCTTGGCTGCATGTCAAACGGCATAAAGTTGCCGTCGATATCCAGACCGCTCAGCTGCAGTTGTCCGAGCAGTTGCGGGCTTTGCACATCACCGCCCAGACGTAGGTTGGCGTTGATCACCCCAGCCGCTTTTTCACCGCGCGAGAAAATGGGGTTCACCATCGCCAGATTGAAGTTGCGGATGTTGACGTTGCCGCCGAGACTGCGGCGTCCTTGCGGATCCGTCACCTGCACCTGGCCGTCAAACTGCCCGTTGTTGGTCAGGCGAATCAGCCAGCCCAGCTCGGCACGGTTATTGTGCAGGTCGGCGGTCAGATTCAGCGTTTCAAACGCCACAGGGAGCGGCGCATCGTTCACGCTTTGCGTGACCTTCACGTTACGTCCGCTCAGCGTAACCTGCCCCTGCGGCAGCCCCTCTTTGGTGGTGTCCCAGCTCACATCTGCTTTGCCAGTGAAAACACCGCTGGCCTGGGTTGTATCCGGCATAAACGGTTTTAGCATCGCCAGGTCGAAGCGGTTAAGGTTCACCACCGCGCGTCCTTGTGCACCGGCATCAATGGTTTGCGGTACGCACAGTTCCGCATTCGGGTTGTTCCAGCAGTGTGGCCCAATGCTGATTTTCTGTTCCTGATTGCGATAATCCAGCGCGACAGGGCGGTTAAGGGACCACGGACCGACCGGCGTCTGGAAGCGGGTATCGCTTAACGCACCTTTCCAGCGCTGCTCTTTGCGATCAAAGCTACCTGCCAGGGAGAGCTGCCCGGAGACCGGTTCCCCCTGAATGCGCAACTGCAGCTCATGCTGCTTTTCGCTACCTTTGGCATTGAGCGTCACCAGGCCAATATTCACGTCAGGCTGTACAATCCGCTCTACGCGAACGTTGAGATTACCAGCGATTTGCTCTGCCGATTTCACGTCGCCTTCGACGCGCACCTGAGCGACGGACAGCTCCTGCCAGCGCAGACCCCGGGCGGTGATATCCGCCAGCAGCTGTGGCGCTTCAACCGTACCGCGAACTTTTACCAGCCCTTTCGCCGTACCGCCCAGTCCCGGCAGCGCGTTATCCAGGCTCGGGGCATCAATCGTCGCGTCGAGATTGAGGTCTTTGACCCCCAGTTCCCCTTTCACATCCGCGCTGTTGCGTCCCAGTTCCAGATGCAGGCCCGGGATCGTCCACTGCAGGTAGCTGTTACCCTTCAGCGAACCGTGCACATTAACCTTGTTCTGCTTCACGTTGCCGGTCAGCTTCAGCTCGGGCACCTCCATCTGCCAGCTTCCGCCGTACAGACTGCCGCGAGTTTTCACCAGGCCATTCAGTTTTGATGGCCACTCCGGGATCGCTTTCGCCGTGTTGATGCCATCCAGCGTTAGCTCCCCGCGCCAGCTGATCGCCTGCTGCCAGTCCACCAGCGCTTTCAGCTCAGTTTTCCCTTCCAGCGCCGCAACGCTGAGTTTGTCGAGATTGATCTGCTGTTCGTTGCCTTTGGCATCCAGCGTGATGGTAGCCGGAGGAATATCCTGACCTTTCACAGCGGTACGCATCGACAGCGTATAGTCGGTCATCTTACCGGTCAGTTTGAGCTTGATGTCATCAGCCTGGAACTGTTTGTCGCCAGTAAACGGCCAGTAAACCTGCTTACTCACCACCTCAAGGTTGAGCGGCAATCCGGCTTCCGCCAGACGCGCCTGCGCCCGCAGGTCCATATCCACCGGACCAGACAGATTTACGCCGACTTCCAGCTGTTCACGCAGCGCGCCGCCGACCTTCAGCTTCATCTTTTCGCCTTTTAACGGATCGACGTTGAGCGTGCTGTTTAACGTAATATCGACCGGCCACGTGTCGGTCAGTTGCGCCGTGCCGCTGGCTTTTACCGTCCCCTGATTCGAGTCGATATCCAGTGCATCGAGTTTCATGTTGCCGTCAATGCTGCTCACTTTCAGCAGCATGTTATGTACCGTTAAATCCGTATCCCCGGTCACGCGCAGCTGCTCGCCGCGAAACGCTTCAATGTTGAGATTGAGCGGCAGATGGACATCGGTCATTTCCGGCAGCACCGGCTTTGAGAACAGATCTTTTAGCGTTTCGCCGAGCGGTTTTTCATCCGGTTGCGGATTTTGAATCTTTGGTTCGACAACCTCTTCCTGCGCCACTTCCGCCACTTTAGGCAGGGCAATCAGCAGCCCCTGTAATGACGTTGGCTTCAGGGTTAGCGTTTTTTCTTGCCAGTTCAGGCCGGAGGTAAATTCCAGCACCGAAACCGTGGTGTCATCGATTTTGATATTGATGTTGTTCAGCGCCACGCGCGAAAGCGTGATTGGGTAAGGTGTGGAAAGGTTAAGCGGACCGCTCTCTTCCTCTTCAACCGGCGCTGATGGCGGCATCTTTTTGCTGTCGATCGCCACGTTGATATTTTTCAGCGACAGATCGTTGACGCACAGGCTGCTGTCCCACAGGCAGTTAAGCCCCACGGCCAGATGCACTTCGCCAGCATTCACCGCCACACCAGGTTGGTCATAACGAATATTTTTGAGCGATAAATCCCGCCAGCCGCCGGTGACCTGACCAATCTCCAGCCCCGGAACCCAACGATTCGCCGCTTTGAAGATCAGATGCAGGCCCGAGGTGGTGCCGACGAGGAACGCCACCGTGCCTAACAACAGCAGGATAAAAATCAGCACGCCGAGGCTTATCTTCTTCCATAAACTCATAATTCAGGCCCCAGACCGATGTAAAACTGTAAACCATGTTCATCTTTGTCGCCCACAGGGACAGCAAAGTCGAGCTTGATGGGTCCCACTGGCGATTGCCAGCGTACGCCGACCCCGGCACCGGTTTTGAAATCGCTTCTGCGGATATCGCTGACCGCTTCGCCGCTATCGACAAACATCGCGCCCCACCATTTTCCGGTCACGTTGTACTGATATTCCAACGAGCCGGTAGCCAGTTTAGAGGCCCCTTTCAGCTTGCCGTCGCTGCCTTCAGGCGAAATAGATTTGTATTTGTAGCCGCGAATGCTGCGATCGCCCCCGGCGAAGAAACGCAGATCCGGCGGTACTTTGTCGAAGTCCCCGGTTTCGATCCAGCCGAGGTTGCCGCGCATTACAAAGCGATGACGATCGTACAGCGTGCGAATCCAGACGTTTTGCGCCTGGAAGACGGAGAAATCAACGTCTGAACCCCAGGCCGTGTTGGAGTAATCGATAGAATAACGTTGGGAGTCGCCCCAGACTGGCATCAGACCGCCGCGCGAGCGCGTCCGACTGATCATCACGCCCGGATAGAGCAGCATGGTGGTGTTAGTGACGTTACCCTGGGTAAAGTGATCGAGGCTCCAGCGCAGGTTAATCGCGCGCTGCCAGCCGCTGGAGAGATCCCAGTAGCGGGAAACCGCAAGCGTAGTGGAGTCCTGCTCGGTATCGTTTAAATCGGTACGCTTAAAGCCCCCCTGCACCAGGTAATACTGCTCCAGCGGGTTCTTTAATAGCGGCATTTTATAACTGAAATCAAGAACCTGCTCTGGCGCAGAGATGCTGGCGCTGGTGGTCAGGCTGTGGCCATAGGAGTTCATCCACGGCTTTTTCCACGAGGTCTTCACCCGTGGACCGACGTCAGTTGAGTAACCGACCCCGGTTTCGATGGTATTTTCAGTTCGCGGCGACACCACGCCTTTCAGCGGCAGCACTTTGGTTTCACGGGCTTTATCAAATTCCGGTGCGACGACCACGGAATTAAACCATCCGGTCGCCGACAGACGACGGTTCAGTTCGCCCAGATCTTTCGACTCGTACTCTTCACCCTCTTTAAAGGGCACCAAATTTTGCAGGTACTCATCGCGAATTTGCGAGCCTTCAAAAGTGACATGCCCAAAGCGATAGCGTTCACCGCTGTTGTAATCGATATCCCAGAATGCCTGGCGGCGTTCGAGCGCTATTCCAAGCTGACTTTTATTAAATTCACTGTCGAAATAGCCTTTGCGCAGCGCCACGCTGGTGAGTGACTTTTTGAAGTTATCATAGTCCCCCTGATTCAGCACGGTGCCGATTGCCGGTCGCGTTTTCAGCAGATCCAGGTAATCTTTATCCGTACGTGCGCCACCGCGCAGAATCACTTCGGTGCCGCCAATCAGCACCGGCTCACCAGGGGTCACTTTGGCAATCAACACCTGGCGTCCTTTCGCCGGCGGCGGACGCAGCTCAAAATCAATGGTGGGCTCAAAGTAGCCCAGCGCTTTTAGCCCTTCGCGGATGGCATCATCAACGCGCGCACGAAAGCGTCGGTCTGGAGTGACTTCATCACTTTGAATCGTGGATAGCTGCGCACGGACGTTTTTCTCCAGCGGTCCTGATAATCCCTCGACCTGTAAGCGAACATTCGCTGCGGCGGCGGAGCCACTTAAGCACAGTAATCCCACCCAACATAACTGACGGATATGTGGCACATTTTCTCCTGAATATCCTTTTTTCCCACCCCTGGAAAAAAATACTATGCCGTTCCTCGGCTTAACAAAAAATCAACAATAAGAGTTGAAAAACAGACGACAACCCAAATATTTCTTATGTTTAACTCTAGACGTAATCACGCCGTTTATTGTGGGCAAAGACGCGTCTCGTTACAACCTTAACCCAAATGACTGATTTCGGGAGAACGGCCATGAGTTTATTTGATAGAAAGCATCTTGTTACTCAAGCAGATGCCCTACCTGGACGCAACACCCCGATGCCAGTGGCAACGCTGCATGCGGTTAACCAACATTCGATGACCAACGTGCCCGACGGTATGGAGATAGCCTTTTTCGCCATGGGATGTTTCTGGGGCGTTGAACGTTTATTCTGGTCATTACCCGGGGTATACAGCACGGCGGCTGGATATACCGGCGGCTACACCCCTAACCCAACCTATCGGGAAGTGTGTTCCGGCGATACCGGACACGCCGAAGCGGTACGCGTCGTCTATGATCCGCATGTTATCAGCTACGAGCAACTGCTGCAGGTGTTCTGGGAAAATCACGACCCGGCGCAGGGCATGCGTCAGGGGAACGACCAGGGGACGCAGTATCGCTCCGCCATTTACCCGTTAACACCGGAGCAAACCGTCGCGGCACAGGCAAGCCTTGAGCGTTTTCAGGCAGCAATGACCGCCGCTGGCGACGAGCGCACTATTACAACGGAAATCACTACCGCAACCCCGTTCTACTATGCCGAGGACGACCACCAGCAGTATCTGCATAAAAATCCTTATGGGTACTGTGGCATTGGCGGGATTGGCGTTTGCCTGCCGCCAGAACGTTGATCCGCGATTAACGCGCTACCGTCACCCGCGCGGCATGGCGCGTTGCGTGGGTAACGGTTCCCCGATCCGTCACCTTTCCCTTCAACAACAGGTTAAACACGGGCGCAGAGGGGCGATTAAGACGGTTCTGTAGCAAATGCACCGCCTCCACGCCCAGTGCCCGACAGGGGATAGTGATACTGGTTACCGCGGCGACGATATGCGCATCCAGCTCCTGAACATCCGTCGTCATCAGCGACATCTCACCGGGTATCTCCACGCCACCGTTTTCCAGCACCCGCTGGATGCCCGTCGACATTGATGCCCCGGCGCAGAAAATGACCTCTGGCCACGCTTCACGCGGCGTCTCACGTAGCCAGTGGTCCATCGCACGTTCTGATTCATCCTCAGAAAACCCTTCCGTCACCAGCAGATCACGCCCGGTATCAAACGGTATCTGATATTGTCGGTAGACCTCCTTAATGCCCTCCAGACGCCAGTACAAGGTTTCCCGGCGCAGGCTGGTGACATGGAGAATACGCCGATGTCCCTGATCAAAAAGATATTGCACAGCACGGTTGCCAATTGCCCGGTGATCGGGGGATACCGCATCCAGTAACCCTTCTTTGTCCTGCGAGTTAATCAACACGCAGGGTTTATCCAGCAGTAGCGCCAGTTTATGCACCGTCGGGTCATCAATGCCGATGAGAATAATGGCATTGATATTTTTACTGTTGGCCTTTTCCTGAAAGACCTTTATGTCCGCGCGTTGCTCATCCAGCCCGCAGTAACTCAGATAGACATCATGCGGCGCTATCGCCTCAGCAATTCCGCGCGTCACTTCGAGGTAAAATGCATCGCCACGGGCGGTAAAGGTACGCAACGGGGCGAAAATGGCGATGCCGTTGATCAATAGCCGTCCACTGGACAGCGAGTCCAGAACGCCCAGCCTGCGCGCGCAGCTGACAATCGCATCGCGCGCGTTGTCGCTGGTATATGACTTTCCGCTAAGTACTCTCGACACCGTACTCACCGAGTACCCTGTCAGGGCAGCAATTTCGTCCATTTTTAGCTTGCCAGACATTCTGTGACCTCACTCGCAATCAATCTTTGCAATTTTTTGCAAACGTAGTTCATTGACTCTAAAACACTTTTTCAATGACTGGATGAACTTCTTTTTCATCCTGCAACCGTTCTCACAAAATCACATTGTCGATATTCCAGGCGTTTCATATGTTCCGCATATCCCTTCTTTCTCATGAAAAAGGCACGACATGAAAAAAATACGCTTTGGCATTATTGGGGTTGGCAACATTGGTACCGTCCACGCGCGCTACCTGCTGGCCGGAACGGTACAAGAAGCAGCGCTCGCCGCAGTATGCGATAACAATCCTGATCAGCATGCGGCGATCCAACGGCTGGTCGGTGAAGAGGTGACACTGTTCAGCGATGCGCGTGAGATGCTGGAAAGCGGGCTGATCGACGCCGTTATCGTCGCCACACCGCACTATGACCATCCAGGTTTATCGATGATGGCCATGCGTCTTGGCATCCATACGCTGTGCGAGAAGCCTGCTGGGGTCTACACCGCGCAGGTACAAGAGATGAACGCCTGTGCGCGCGAATGCGATGTGGTGTTCGGCTTGATGTACAACCAGCGCCCCAATCCGCTGTATCAGAAAGTTAAAGATCTGATCGACAATGGCGAACTCGGCGAGCTGCGTCGCTCTAACTGGATCATTACCAACTGGTATCGTTCGCAGAGCTATTACAACTCCGGCGGCTGGCGCGCGACCTGGAAAGGTGAAGGCGGCGGCGTGCTGCTTAATCAGGATCCACACCAACTCGATTTATGGCAATGGCTGGTCGGCATGCCGGTACGCTTGCGTGCCTTTTGCCAGTTTGGCAAACACCGCCAGATTGAAGTTGAAGATGACGTCACGGCCTACGCGGAATACGCCAACGGCGCGACCGGCGTGTTCATCACCACCGTCGCCGAAACACCCGGCACAAATCGCCTGGAAATTGTCGGCAGCCGGGGAAAAGTGGTAGTGGAAGAAGGCCGCCTGCGCTTCTGGAAACTACGGGAATCCGAAACCGACTTTAACGCCCGCTGGCAAAACGGTTTTGGTGAGCCGGAATGCTGGGAGGTGACTATCCCTACCGAACCAGAATGCAGCGAGCACTATGTCATTACCCGCAATTTCACCGCCGCGATTCTGCACGGCGAGCCGCTGATTGCCCCCGGTCTGGAAGGCATTCGCGGCCTGACGCTTTCCAATGCGATGCACCTCTCTACCTGGACCGATGACTGGGTCGAGCTACCGATCGATGAACAGCGTTACTTCCAGTTGCTCCAACAACGTATCGCCTCTTCAGTGGAAAAAACCACGGCCAGCCGCACGCTGGACGCTTCCGGTAGCTGGTAACGCGCAGGAGAAAATCATGCTGAATATTGCCATTGTTGGAACCGGGAATATCTCCCACAACCACATTCAGGGGTATTTACAGTTCACCGATCGTTGCCGGATTGTCGCCCTGGTTGATATCTACCCGGAGAAAGCCGAAGAGAAGAAATCACGCTATGGCCTAGGCGAAGCGCGGGTCTACCACAGTCATCAGGCGATGCTGGACGCGGGCATCGAAGTAGATGTGGTCGATGTCTGCACTCCGCCGTACGTGCACGCAGCTATCAGCATTGATGCGCTGCAGGCCGGAAAACATGTGCTGTGCGAAAAACCGATGGCCGCCTCACTCGAAGAGTGCGATGCGATGATCGCCGCGCAAAAGGCCAGCGGGAAAACCTTATCGGTCATCGCGCAAAACCGCTTTACCGATGCCTTCTGGCGTCTGAAAACCGTTGTTGATTCCGGGCTGGCGGGCAAGATTTGCCATGCGCAGGTGGATTCATTCTGGTGGCGCGGACACTGCTATTACGACTTATGGTGGCGCGGCACGTGGCAGAAAGAAGGCGGCGGCTGCACGCTGAATCACGCAGTGCACCACATTGACGCCATTCAATGGATGCTGGGTTTCCCGGCCGAAGTGGTGGCGATGATGACCAACGTTGCTCATGACAATGCGGAAGTCGAAGACCTTAGCGCGGCTATCTTCAAATACCCCAACGGGGCACTGACACAGGTGACCGCCTCCGTGGTGCATCACGGCGAAGACCAAAAGATTGTCATTCAAGGCGAAAAGGCGCGTATTTCTGCGCCGTGGCAGGTTCATGCCAGCCAGTCGGCGGATAACGGCTTCCCGCAACCAAACAATAACGGCGAACTGGAACAGCATCTGGAGACACTTTTTCGCGCTACGCCAGCGCTGCAATGGACGCTACATACCGGACAAATCGATAACCTGCTTAACGCTATCGACAAACGGACATGTCCCCTGGTCGATGGCGAACAAGGCAAGCGCTCGCTGGAGCTGATTACCGCTATCTATAAATCCGCCATCAACCGCACGGTGGTAACACTGCCCATCCACCACACCGATGCGTTTTATCGCACCAGCGGGCTGATTGAAATCGCCCCACATTTTTATGAGAAATCCGCCTCCGTGAGCAATTTCACGGAGGTGGGCGCTATCCCCCTGGGTAAAGACTTAGATTCAGGAGTTAAAAAATGAACAAGCAAGATGGAATGCACTACGCCCCTACCGGGAAGCCTCAGCCGGTCGTGGAGCCTGGCGAGTTTGTCATTGCCGCGTCCTCACTCGATCACGGCCATATCTACGGCATGTGCAACGGGTTGATTGAAGCAGGTGCCACGCTGAAATGGGTTTACGATCCCGACCCGCTCAAAATAGATCAATTTCTGCAGCATTATCCGCAAGCGCAGGTTGCCGATTCGCTCGAGACTATCCTGAACGATCGCGAGGTCCGGCTGGTTGCCGGGGCGGCAATTCCCTCTGAACGCTGCCCGCTGGGGCTGAAGGTAATGGCGGCTGGTAAAGACTACTTCACCGACAAGGCTCCGTTAACCACCCTCGCACAGTTGGAAGACGCCAAAGCAATGGTGGCGAAGACCGGACGTAAATACGCGGTCTATTACAGCGAGCGTCTGCACGTTGAAAGCGCCGTGTTTGCCGGCCAGCTAATCCATCAAGGGGCTATTGGGCGCGTGATGCAAACTCTGGGCACCGGTCCGCACCGCGAAGGCAACGGTCGCCCGAACTGGTTTTACGACAAACGCTATTTTGGCGGCATTCTGTGCGACATCGGCAGCCATCAAATCGAACAATTTCTCTTTTATACCGGCAATAGCGAGGCGCATATCGTCGCCAGCCATGTGCGTAACGTCAATCATCCGCAGTATCCGCAGTTCGAAGACTTTGGCGATGCCATGCTGGCGGGCGACAACGGGGCGACCGGCTACTTCCGCTGCGACTGGTTCACGCCGCAGGGGCTCAGTAGCTGGGGGGATGGACGCCTGACCTTGCTGGGTACCGAAGGTTACATTGAGATCCGCAAGTATGTGGATATCACCCGAGGTGAACAGGACGTGGTGTATCTGGTGAATAAAGAAGGGGAATTCCGCTACCCAGTCGCGGGCAAAGTTGGTTTTCCTTTCTTCGGCGAATTCATTCTCGATTGTCTGAATCGCACGGAAAACGCCATGACTCAGGCCCACGCCTTTAAAGCCGCAGAACTGTGCGTGAAGGCACAAATGCTGGCGAATGCCCGCACATAACCGGAGGTGACATGACAACGCTAAATGCCGCCATCATCGGCGCGGGGGCTATCCACAGCAGCCACGTAAACGCCCTCCGGCTTTTGCCGGGGGTCACGCTGCGCGCGCTGGTCGATATTGATAGCGCCAACGGTTTGCAACAGGCCATCGCGTATAACTGCCGCTATTACCAGAATTACCGGGAAATGCTGCTGGATAATGACATTGACGTCGTCCATATCTGTACGCCTCACTTCGAGCACAAAAACATGATTACGGCCGCGCTTGCCGCCGGGAAACATGTGTTTTGCGAAAAACCGGTAGGGTTGAATTGCACAGAGGTAGCAGACATAGCTTACGCGGCGGCGTCTGCCCAAGGCTTACTGGGCGTGTGCTATCAAAACCGCCTTAATCCAACCAGTTTACGTATCCGCGACGAACTGGCGAAAAATACGCTCGGCAGAATGCTAAGCATTAAAGCGGTTTTGACCTGGTCGCGCTCCCGGGCTTATTACAGCGAAAGTCCGTGGCGTGGGCGTTTTGCCAGCGAAGGCGGCAGTTTACTAATCAACCAGGCTATTCATACCCTCGATCTGATGCAGTGGTTCGCAGGCGGCGTGACGCGTTTGAAAGGCGTAGTGGATAGCAGTGAACTGGCGGACGTCACTGAAGCCGAAGACAGCGCGATGGCGACCCTGCACTTTGCCAACGGCGCCCGCGGTCTGTTTTACGCCAGCAACTGTAACACCCTCGATTCACCGCTGCTGCTGGAGATCCATTGCGAGCAAGGCATGCTCCAGCTCACCGATAACACCCTGTGGCGCGTTACAGCGGACCGACGCCTGAAGCTGGATTGCGATGGTTCGCCGGACGGCCACGTCAAAAGTTACTGGGGCCTGGGCCACCAACAGGCTATTCGTCAGTTTTATCATGCTATTACTCATGGAGGTCAGACAGAATATATCAATATTAATGAAGCCCGAAAATCACTGGCGATAGTCGATGCTATTTATCATTCATCTAAAACACGACAATGGATAACCATTAATAATTAAAATTAACTCAGCGCTGAAGAATTAAATAACAACAGCCGGATAATACCGGATTACGCATACCCTACATACTGGAAAATATTATGGTCAAACCAACTGAACGCAGAGTCAGTTATGGTGTAGCGATCGGCTATGGCATTACTGATTTATTTGGCGGCGGTGCTTTCGCCATTATCGGAACATGGCTTTTATTTTTTTACACAACCTACTGCGGTTTAAGCGTGCTGGAAGCAGGATCAATATTTGCCATTGCCCGCGTGATTGATGCTGTACTTAGCCCAATTATGGGTTATATCACCGATAACTTTGGCAACACCTGGCTAGGTCGAAGATTTGGCCGTCGCCGCTTCTTTTTATTACTCAGTTGTCCTTTAATGTTTCTCTATGCCCTGCTATGGCTGACCGACATGGGTTACTGGTACTACCTGGGAACCTATCTGTCGATTGAGCTGCTGTCAGCGATGGTGCTAGTGCCGTGGGAAACCCTGGCCGCAGAAATGACTAACCGCTACGAAGAACGCAGCCGCCTCTCCGGTATGCGCATGATCTGCTCGCAGCTGGGCGGATTCCTTGCCGTATCGGTACCCGGTATCCTGATGCAGTTTACGGGCAAAGATAACCCATTTACCTATACACTAACCGGGCTGATATTTTCCGTCGTGTTCTGCCTCGCCGTGTTCATAACCTGGCGCTGCACGTGGGAGGCCAAAGACGTTCAGGAAGAGACATTTCAAACTAACCTGCAGCGCAATAGCGGGATACTGAATCACCTTAAATATTTGATACTCGATCTGTTTTCTTCTTTCAGGATCCGGGCATTTCGCCTGCATATTATTATTTATATTTTCTCATTTACCGCTATGGATGTATTCGGGTCAGTATTTACCTATTACGTAGTTTATTGCTTGAGTCAGGATGTAGCCTCCGTTTCTGGCTGGTTAAGTATTGCCGCCTTCGCTTCAGTTTTTGGCACCTATGGGTTTATGCTATTACTGAACAAACTCAATATAACCCCATCAGCAGCACTACGCCTCGCTTACACCTGTATATTTAGCGTATTGGTATTTTTATTTGTTATTTATTACACCGAAACCCAGGTGTCCAATATTCTGTTCTCTGCGATATTTATTCTGCTTGGTATGGCACGTTCCGGTCTTTACTATATCCCGTGGAATATCTACAGCTTTATTCCTGATATCGATGAGATGGTGACCCAACAGCGCCGCGAAGGGATTTTTGCGGGTGTTATGGTACTCACCCGTAAAAGTACGGTGGCAATCGCTATTTTGCTTATCGGCATGGTGCTGGAAGAGGCAGGCTTTGTAAAAGGCAGCGGCGCACAGCCGGAAAGCGCATTACACGCCATTATCGGATTGATGATCTTTGCTACTGCGGCGCTGCTGGCGGTGAGTTTCTACGCCACCTACAAATTTAAACTTACCCGCGAAACCCACAAAGTTCTGCTCAAAGAGATCGCCCGCCGCAAGCTGGGTGGCAACTATCGCGACTGCGATGAAGAAACCCGGGTGGTGATAAAACAGCTTACCGGCTACGAATACGATGAAGTTTGGGGTGGCAGCGCCACGCAGCGTACGGCAGGACGCGTCAGTCTCTCAGATGCCGAATAAGGAGCGCATCATGTATAACCCATGGAGCAAAACACGAGCGCAAAGCTGGTATCAAGATCAACCCTGGGGCTGCGGTTTTAACTATTTGCCGCGCACCGCGGTTAACTGGCTCGAAATGTGGCAGGCAGAGAGTTTCGATAGCAGCACTATCGATCAGGAACTCGGCTGGGCCAGCCAGTATGGCTATAACCAGCTACGAACAAATTTACCGTTTACCGTCTGGCAGCATGACCGCGATGGGCTGCTCGAGCGCATTGATCTCTTCCTGAACATTGCCCGTAGCCACGGCATAAAAGTGATGCTGACGCTGCTCGACGACTGCGCTTTTTCCGGTGATGAGCCCGTTATCGGCCAGCAAAAGGCCCCAGTTCCCGGCGTTCACAATAGCCAGGCAGCGGGTAGCCCAGGCCGTGCCTGCGTGCTGGACCGACGCTGTTGGCCGCAAATTGAAGCCTACGTCAGAGATATCATCCGTTACTTTCGCCATGACTCACGTATCAGCGTCTGGGATTTATATAATGAGCCAGGCAACGGCGGGATTTTTTGTCATACTGGCGAATTTACCCACTATGACGATAGGCTGGAAATTTACGCCTTAACCTTGATGACCCATCTGTTTGGCTGGGCACGGCAGGAGTCACCGTCTCAACCGTTGACCGTAGCGGCCTGGCATATTGACGATCGCACTGCGTGCGGGAATGCGTTTACGCATCCTGTTGATATCGCCGCGCTGCGGCTTTCCGATGTGATTAGCTACCATGCCTACGTCGATACCCCAGGCCAGTTGTCTCTTCTGTCGCAGTTGGCCGAATTTGGCAGGCCGCTCTTTTGTACCGAATGGCTGGCACGCCATGTTGATAGCCGAATAGAAGAGCAGCTACCGCTGTTTAGCGCCCAGCGCGTTTCCAGCTTTCACTGGGGGTTGGTACAAGGGAAAACGCAAACCTGGTTGCCGTGGCCGGATATCCCGCTTGACGAAGCGACGGCATCGCTATGGTTTCATGATGTGCTGAAGCCGGATGGTTCGCCTTATAGCGAAAGTGAGATGCAGATGGTACGTAGGCTTAACCCCGCAGAATAAGGCCAAAAAAGCTCCTCTGGCGACTTTACAGTACCTTACGCTATACTAGCTTCTGAATTTACCGGCTCAACGCCACGAGCCGGTTTTCACATGGATTTATCAACTTCTCCCTTCCGAGGATCTGGCCTTAACGGTCGGATAAGATATGTTAAACAGTATTTTAGTCATTCTCTGCCTGATCGCCGTGAGTGCGTTTTTCTCGATATCCGAGATCTCGCTTGCTGCATCACGCAAAATAAAACTTAAACTGCTTGCCGATGAAGGCAACGTAAACGCACAACGTGTTTTGAAGATGCAGGAAAACCCCGGCATGTTTTTTACCGTCGTGCAAATTGGCCTTAACGCGGTCGCTATTCTCGGTGGTATTGTCGGTGATGCGGCATTCTCCCCGGCGTTTTACAGCCTTTTCTCGAAGTACTTCACTCCAGAGCTGTCCGAACAGTTAAGTTTTATTCTGTCGTTCTCGCTGGTTACTGGCCTGTTCATCCTGTTCGCGGATTTAACTCCGAAACGCATCGGTATGATTGCGCCAGAAGCTGTGGCTTTGCGTATCATCAACCCGATGCGCTTCTGCCTGCTCGTCTTCCGCCCGCTGGTGTGGTTCTTTAACGGTCTGGCAAATAACATCTTCCGTCTGTTTAAGATCCCGATGGTGCGTAAAGACGACATCACCTCGGACGATATTTACGCCGTGGTCGAAGCGGGTGCGTTGGCAGGGGTTCTGCGTAAGCAGGAACATGAGCTGATTGAAAATGTGTTCGAACTGGAATCCCGTACCGTACCGTCTTCCATGACCTCGCGCGAGAATATTATCTGGTTCGATCTCCACGAAGATGAGCAAAGCCTGAAGAACAAGGTGGCGGAACACCCACACTCCAAATTCCTGGTGTGTAACGAAGATATCGACCACATCATTGGCTATGTCGATTCAAAGGATCTCCTCAACCGCGTACTGGCGAACCAAAGCATGGCGCTGAACAGTGGCGTACAGATCCGCAATACGCTGATTGTGCCGGATACGCTGACGCTCTCTGAAGCGCTGGAAAGCTTCAAAACCGCAGGCGAAGACTTTGCCGTCATCATGAACGAGTACGCGCTGGTGGTGGGGATTATCACGCTCAACGACGTTATGACTACGCTGATGGGCGATTTAGTCGGTCAGGGTCTGGAAGAGCAGATCGTGGCGCGCGATGAAAACTCATGGTTAGTCGATGGCGGTACGCCGATTGATGACGTTATGCGCGTCCTGGATATCGATGAGTTCCCGCAGTCCGGCAACTATGAAACCATCGGCGGCTTTATGATGTTCATGCTGCGTAAAATCCCGAAACGCACCGACTCGGTGAAGTATTCAGGCTACAAATTTGAAGTGGTGGATATCGATAACTACAAGATTGATCAGCTGCTGGTGACGCGTCTGGACAGTAAACCTACCGTACTGGTACCGAAACTGCCGGATGCAAAAGAAGAGGCAAAGGCGTCTTAGCGTCCTGCAGAAACATCAACGGCTCCCATCCAGGAGCCGTTTTTTTAACTACCGCATAGCACTTTGATCAAGCCATCTCAGTTTGCAGACGCAAGACCTGACGGTTAACTTCGGACATCACGGAAAAATGCAGTTTGTCCTTCACTTTTGGGATAAGAATCTTACCCTTATCAAATTCAAAAGCGCCTACATCCTTGATATATAACCGTCCACGAAACAGGATCTTCACGTACTTCGCCACCTGCAGCGGGTTGTATCGTTGGAAAATTTTCATTGTTGTCTCCTGCTGAGCATTACGCCTTTGCGGTACCACAATCGGTCCGACAATCCTCAGGCGCAAATTTTAATGCCCTATGACTATAGACTATCTCGCTCATGTTTCCAGCGTGTATAAGTTTATTTACCTTCAGGTTACAAATATTCAGAATTATCTTTTCAACGCTTCGCTGTCTTCAGTATAAGCCTTCATTTTTCGCAGGATTTGTGCGCCCGTCCGCAAACTGGCATCGCGCTTGCGGGAAAAAGCATCAATCGCACATATGATTAAATTCCAGACCCAAGTGGTCGGATCACCTGCAAAATAAAGAAAGAAGGAAAACCTATGACCTTACAAAAACTGCTGGCGCTATCGTGCCTGCTGCTGCCGATGATTGCCTGTGCGCATTCGTTTGAGACTAACCAGCGCGTACCGCCGGTGGGGATCGCCGATCGTGGCGAACTGATTCTCGATAACGATAAGTTTAGCTACAAAAGCTGGAATAGCGCGCAGCTGCCAGGGAAAGTGCGAATTGTGCAACACATTGCCGGACGCACCTCCGCCAAAGAGAAAAATGCTACGCTGATCGAGGCAATCAAGGCGGCCAACCTGCCGCACGACAAATACCAGACCACCACGATCGTCAACACCGATGACGCTATTCCTGGCTCCGGTATGTTTGTGCGCAGCAGTCTGGAGAGCAATAAGAAGCTCTACCCGTGGTCACAATTTATTGTCGACAGCAATGGCATTGCGCGTAAAGCCTGGCAACTGGATGAAGAGAGCTCCGCTATCGCCGTACTTGATAAGGACGGACGCGTTCAGTGGGCAAAAGATGGTGCGTTGACGCAGGAAGAGGTGCAGCAGGTTATTGCCCTGCTGCACAAATTACTCAGTAAATAGCGACGCGAAAGCCGGGGTTGAGGAATGATTCACGTGGGGTGTAATCCAGAGATTTCCCCTGCCAGTCGTGAACGTGCGCCCCGGCTGCGGCGGCAACAGCGTGGCCAGCGGCGGTGTCCCATACGTTAGTTGGCCCAAAACGTGGGTACAGCTGTGCCTGCCCTTCCGCCACCAGGCAGAACTTCAGCGATGAGCCAATCGACGTGGTCTGGTGCTCACCCAACTGTTGCAGATACTCTTTTAACTCATTGTCAGCATGCGAGCGGCTAATCACCACCAACGGCGGACGCGCGTCGCGAACATGGATTTGTTTGCGCACGCCGCACTCTTCTTTCCACGCTTTACCTTCTGCCGCGCTGTACATCACTTTCATCACCGGCGCGTAAACCACGCCCAGTACCGGCTTTCCTTGCTCGATAAGCGCAATATTGACGGTGAATTCACCGTTACGCTTAATGAACTCTTTGGTACCGTCCAGCGGGTCTACCAGCCAGTAGCGCTGCCAGTGCTGGCGAACATCCCAGCCAGGAGGCGCTTCTTCAGACAGGACCGGAATATCCGGCGTCAGCGCCAGTAATCCTTCGAGGATCACCGTATGCGCGGCGATATCCGCCGCCGTGACCGGAGAATCGTCCTGCTTGCTGGTAATCTCCATCGGTTTGATTCCATCGTAGACCTGCATAATGGCATCGCCCGCATTCCGTGCAAGCTGGCATACATGTTCTAACATTCTCCACCTCGTTTCTGTCGTGGTGTTAACTCGTTGTTTTACTTATACCCGATCGCCAAAGGATCCGCCAACTGTGATAGCGTCTGCGGTTTTAAACGCTATATTCATGTCATGATTCACAGTTCTGTAAGCAAGAAGATTTATATACATTTTCTTTTGTGGCTTAGATCTTAAAAGGATGCCCCTGATGATTAAGTTTAGTGCAACGTTTCTGGCCACGCTGATTGCAGCCAGCGTCAATGCCGCGACCGTCGATCTGCGCATAATGGAAACCACTGATTTACATAGCAATATGATGGATTTCGATTATTACAAAGATACGCCGACTGAAAAATTTGGCCTGGTTCGTACGGCAAGCCTGATCAACGCAGCACGTGGTGAAGTCAAAAACAGCGTGCTGGTTGATAACGGTGATCTGATTCAGGGCAGCCCGCTCGGGGATTATATGGCGGCCAAGGGGCTGAAAGCGGGCGAAACGCATCCGGTATATAAGGCACTGAATACGCTGGATTACGCAGTGGGTAACCTTGGCAACCATGAATTTAACTACGGTCTTGAGTATCTGCACAACGCGCTAGCCGGGGCGAAGTTCCCTTACGTTAACGCCAATATCATCGACGTTAAGACCAAAAAGCCGCTGTTTACTCCTTATCTGATCAAAGAGACTGAGGTTGTCGATCAGGAAGGAAACAAGCAGACGCTGAAAATTGGCTATATCGGTTTTGTGCCGCCGCAGATCATGACCTGGGATAAAGCCAACCTCAGCGGCAAAGTGACCGTGAATGACATTACGGAAACCGCACGTAAATACGTGCCGGAAATGCGAGCCAAAGGTGCCGATGTCGTGGTGGTGGTTGCTCACTCCGGGCTTTCTGCCGACCCATACCAGGCGATGGCGGAAAACTCCGTTTACTACCTCAGTGAAGTTCCGGGCGTGGATGCCATTATGTTTGGTCACGCTCACGCCGTTTTCCCGGGGAAAGACTTTGCCAACATCAAAGGCGCAGATATCACAACAGGTACGCTCAATGGCGTTCCTGCGGTGATGCCGGGCATGTGGGGCGATCACCTGGGCGTAGTAGATTTAGTGCTGAATAACGATAGCGGTAAATGGCAGGTTACGCAGGGGAAAGCGCAGGCGCGCCCGATTTATGACGCCGCGGCCAAAAAATCACTGGCTGGCGAAGACCAAAAAATCGTTGAGATCCTAAAAGCCGATCACGATGCCACGCGTGAGTTTGTCAGCAAGCCAATCGGTAAATCTGCCGACAACATGTACAGCTATCTGGCGCTGGTTCAGGACGACCCGACCGTGCAGGTGGTGAATAACGCGCAGAAAGCCTATGTGGAACATTTTATCCAGGGCGATCCGGACCTGGCAAAACTACCGGTACTTTCCGCCGCTGCGCCGTTTAAAGTCGGTGGACGCAAGAACGATCCGGCCAGCTTTGTCGAAGTCGAAAAAGGTCAGCTTACCTTCCGTAACGCCGCTGATTTGTATCTCTATCCCAATACCCTGGTCGTGGTGAAAGCCAGCGGTAAAGAGGTGAAAGAGTGGCTGGAATGTTCCGCCGGGCAGTTTAATCAGATTGATATCCACAGCAGCAAACCACAGTCGTTAATTAACTGGGATGGCTTCCGTACCTATAACTTCGACGTGATTGACGGCGTGAATTATCAGATTGATGTTTCACAACCCGCTCGCTATGACGGTGAATGCCAGACGATTAACCCGCAAGCGGAGCGTATTAAAAATCTGACCTTTAACGGCAAACCGATCGATCCGAACGCAATCTTCCTCGTCGCGACCAACAACTACCGCGCCTACGGCGGTAAGTTTGCCGGGACCGGCGACAGCCACATCGCGTTTGCATCACCAGATGAAAACCGCTCGGTGCTGGCAGCATGGATAGGTTCCCAGACAAAGAGCGCAGGCGAAATTCATCCAGCGGCAGATAACAACTGGCGTCTGGCGCCGATTCACAGCGAGACACAACTGGATATTCGCTTTGAAACATCACCGTCTGATAAAGCCGCTACGTTTATCAAAGAGAAAGGCCAGTATCCACTGAAGAAAGTCGCTACCGATGACATCGGCTTCGCCATTTATCAGTTGGATTTGAGTAAGTAAGACCACGCCGGGTGGCACTGCGCCATCCGGCAAGCCCGACCGGGTCGTTTACGTCGATGCCGGGACGTCTTCGTTCTTAACGGTATGATTTGCCAAAACCTGCGGCAAATTCACCTCTATCCAGTCCGCCAGCGCTGCGACTTTTTCGCTCACCTGCTCACCCAACGGTGTCAGGCTATACTCCACATGCGGCGGTACCACCGGATATGACACCCGATTGATAAACCCGTCCTGTTCTAAGGCCTGCAGGGATTGCGCCAGCATTTTTTCACTGACGCCGCCCATCTTACGGCGCAAATCGCTGAAGCGGTGCGTACCGTCGCGCAGCGCCACCAGAATCAATACACCCCAGCGGCTGGTGACGTGTTTTAACACCTCGCGGGAGGGACACTGCTCGGCAAACAAATTGCCATCACGTAATTGCTGGGAGAGCGTCAAAGCTGTCATTTTCATACTAACCTTTTTGTACGTACTTACTAAAAGTAAGTTTAGGTGTTAATGTGATTAAACACAAGACCAATACCAAAGGAGTTATCCTATGATCGCGATTACTGGTGCCACTGGCCAACTGGGCCAACACGTTATTGAAACGCTACTGAAAACCGTTCCTGCCAGCCAGATTGTGGCTATTGTGCGTAATCCTGCTAAAGCGACGGCGCTTAGCCAGCAGGGCATTACCGTTCGGCAGGCGGATTACAGTGATGAAGCTGCCTTTACCACGGCCTTACAGGGGATAGACAAGTTACTGCTAATCTCCTCCAGCGAAGTGGGACAACGTGCCCCGCAGCATCGCAACGTGATTAACGCGGCGAAAGCGGCCCACGTGAAATTTATCGCCTACACCAGCCTGCTGCACGCCGATCGCTCCCCGCTGGGGCTGGCTGATGAGCATGTCGCAACCGAGAAGATGCTGGCTGAATCCGGTATCGCGTACGCGCTGCTGCGTAACGGTTGGTACACCGAAAACTATCTCGCCAGCGCACCAGCCGCACTGGAACACGGCGTGTTTATTGGGGCGGCGGGAGAAGGCAAAATCGCCTCGGCGACCCGTGCCGACTATGCCGCTGCCGCTGCGCGCGTCATCAGTGAAGACGGTCATGCCGGTAAAATCTATGAACTGGCGGGCGACGCAGGTTGGACCCTGAGCCAGCTGGCGGCCGAACTGGCAAAACAGAGCGGTAAAAAAGTGGTGTATCAAAATCTGAGCGAAGCTGATTTTGCCGCCGCGCTGAAAAGTGTTGGTCTGCCTGCCGGACTGGCGGACATGCTGGCTGACTCAGACGTTGGTGCCTCTAAAGGTGGCCTCTTCGACGACAGCCATACGCTGAGCAAACTGATTGGTCGCCCAACCACGTCGCTGGCAGACAGCGTCAAAGGCATCGTGTAAGTGTTAAAAATTGGTTAATTGTGGTGGCATCCCCGCGCATCCTCTCTGATAATGACATGATGATGCGTGGGGAGAGAAGACGTGCAAGGTGTACCTGAGCAGTTTATTGATGAGAAAGACAGCGCTCGCTTTCGCCATCTGGCACAGGTGCCGGGCGTTGAGCTGTATCATGCGCACATCTCGCGTTACGCCTTTGAACCCCACACCCATGAAGCGTTTGGTATTGGCGCGATAGAAGCCGGAGCCGAACGTTTTCGCTATCGCGGCACGCAGTACGTGGCCCCCGCCCATTCCGTCGTCACCATGAATCCCGATGAGCTACATACCGGCGAAGCGGAAACCGCCGACGGCTGGCGCTATCGGATGATCTATCTTGAGCCAGAGCTTCTGGAAGAAGTCACCGGGATCCGCCACTGGTGGTTTCATGACGTAACGCGTCACGATCCGCTACGCTCGCGCCAGATCTGCTCGCTGATCCATGGCCTGTGGAACACTGAGGATCCGCTGGCGCAAAAAGGGCTATTACTCGATCTGATCGACACGTTCCAGCCGCTGGCCCGCCATGCGCCGGTATTACTGGAGGGATCGCATCGCTTTGAGCGGGTACGCGAGTATTTGCACGATAATTATATGCACCCGGTCACGCTCGACGAACTGGCGCGGGTTGCAGCGCTGAGCCCCTGGCATTTTCAGCGCCAGTTTAAATCTCATTTCCACGTCACGCCGCACCAGATGCTGATGGCGATCCGCCTGTGGCGAGCCAAAGGTTTTCTCACTCACGGAATGCCAGCCGCGGAGGTCGCTGCCGCAACCGGCCTCACCGACCAGTCGCATCTCACCCGCGCGTTTACCCATCGCTATGGTATTACGCCGGTACGTTATCAGAAACAAGTCGTCCGGCGTTGAACAGCAATCTCATACAATACGGCTGCATTTTTCCTGCCTACACTCGACTTATTGTTAAGCGATGTGGATGTCAAAAATGATTAGCGGCGTGTTGTATGCCCTGCTGGCTGGGCTAATGTGGGGATTAATTTTTGTTGGGCCGCTGATCGTACCGGAATATCCGGCGGTATTGCAGTCGATGGGGCGCTATCTGGCGCTGGGGCTAATAGCGTTGCCGATTGCCTGGCTGGGGCGTGTGCGCTTGCGTCAGTTGACGCGCAAAGACTGGGTCACTGCGCTGGCGTTAACGATGATGGGTAATCTGATTTATTACGTTTGCCTGGCAAGCGCTATCCAGCGCACTGGCGCGCCGGTTTCAACGATGATTATTGGTACATTGCCGGTTGTGATCCCGGTCTTCGCTAACCTGCTCTACAGCCAGCGCGACGGCAAATTATCATGGTGGCGTCTGTCGCCTGCGCTGGTGCTGATTGGTATCGGTCTGCTGTGCGTGAATATCTCGGAGCTGAATCAAGGCTTACCCGACTTTAGCGGCTGGCGTTATGGTTCTGGAATCGCGCTGGCGCTGATCTCGGTAGTGTGTTGGGCGTGGTATGCGCTGCGTAATGCCCGCTGGCTGCGCGAGAATCCAGATAAGCACCCGATGATGTGGGCGACGGCCCAGGCACTGGTAACGTTGCCTGTTTCTCTGCTCGGTTATATTGCAGCCTGCCTGTGGCTGAACGGGCAAACGCCGGACTTTGCCCTGCCCTTCGGCCCGCGTCCGGGCGTGTTTATCGGCCTGATGATAGCGATTGCGGTATTGTGTTCGTGGGTTGGCGCACTGTGCTGGAACGTCGCCAGCCAAAAATTGCCGACGGTGATCCTCGGCCCGCTGATTGTCTTCGAAACGCTGGCTGGCCTGGTGTACACCTTTATCCTGCGCCAGGAATTCCCGCCGCTGCTGACGGTAAGCGGCATTGCGCTGCTGATTGTTGGGGTGGTGATAGCCGTCAGAGCCAAACCACAGAAACCAAGCGTCGTCGTGGTTCCACAATCATAATGGCCCGGACGGCGCTGCGCTAATCCGACCTACAAGGTATTATTTTGTAGGCCGGAGTAGACGTTAAACTTTAAACACCGCTACGGTCTGATTCAGTCGTGCTGCCTGCTCTTCGAGCGCGGCGGCGGCGGAAGCGGACTCCTCCACCAGCGAGGCGTTTTGCTGCGTCACGCGATCCATCTCGGCAACCGCCTGACCTACCTGATCGATACCCCGGCTCTGTTCATCAGAGGCCGAGGCTATCTCGCCCATGATGTCGGTCACACGGGTCACGGCGCTCACAATTTCCGCCATCGTTTCACCCGCTTCATGCACCAGCGCCGTACCAGCATTTACCCGATTCCCCGAGTCATCAATCAGCGCCTTAATCTCTTTCGCCGCCTGAGCGCTACGCTGTGCCAGTGTACGGACCTCGCCAGCGACCACGGCAAACCCGCGCCCCTGCTCGCCCGCACGCGCCGCTTCTACTGCCGCGTTCAGCGCCAGAATATTAGTCTGGAAGGCAATGCCGTCGATAACATTGGTAATTTGCGCGATTTTGCTGGAACTGGTGGCAATTTCATCCATCGTACGCACCACGCCATCAACCACGGTTCCGCCTTTCTGCGCCGTCTGTGAGGCATTTTTTGCCAGACTGGTCGCCTGACGCGCGTTATCCGCGTTCTGCTTCACGGTAGCGGTGAGTTGTTCCATGCTGGCAGCAGTCTCTTCCAGAGAGGCGGCCTGCTGCTCGGTACGTGAAGAGAGATCGTTACTGCCGGCGGCAATTTCACCTGCGCCGGTATAGATGGTGTCAGCCCCGTCACGCACCACGCTGACTGTGTTCGCCAGCGCCTGCTGCATGTCGCGAACGTTGACTGCCAGCAGCGCCATCTCATTGCTGCCATCGGCGTTGATGCTGTGCGTCAAATCACCCGCAGCAATGTGGCGAATATGCTCCATCACTTCGTGGAGAGGCTTGAGCAGCACTCGCTGCATCGCCAGCCAGCTGGCGATAATCACGGTGACGACAATCAGCATCACGGCAGACAGCATCCAGATTATCTTCTGGTAATCACTCTCATTGTCCTGCACCCCGGCAGTGGCCAGCGCCGTTTGCGCGCTACGCCATTCCCGATAGACTTCCTGCATGGCCGTTTGCTTTTGCTCGGCATTCTGCTTGAACATCTCTTCCAGCTTACCTTCAGCCAGCAGCGCGTTCATTTTAGCCAGCGTCGCAGAATAGATGCCGTACTGCTCTTCCAGTCGATCGGCCAGATGTTCATCAAGCCCCGGCGTTTCCGGCAGGGCGTAGTATTTATCGTAATGCTCTTTCGATTCGGCCAACAGGCGATTTGCCGTGTTCACCAGTTCCTTCAACTGACCGCCGTTAATCTCGCTGGCCATCGTTCCCTGTAAACGCAACATGCCCCGGTTGAGCGTGACGCGAGCCTGGTTCAGGCTAATCCACGCATCGGTAAACTCGGCCACGTTCTGGCTGGAAAGCTGAGAGACGTTAAAGTTTTGCTTATCGTTATTGAGCGCGCCAATAAAGACGCCCGCGGAGATGAGCTGCATCGCGCCCAGGGCGAGTAACACGGTGATAAGTAGGGTTATCACTTTGATTCGTTTAAACATCTGTAGCCTTTTATTATGCAGGTATTGTCTGAGGTCTAACTATCGGCAGCGGCGTGCGCTTATTTAATCCTGTCGCGCGGCTTTTTTCGCCATCCCTCTCCTTTCTAATAAGATTCAGCACCTTAACGAAACAAGAAATTTTCGTGACATTCCTCACAAAACACCCCACCCCGAAAGGGTTATATCCTTCGCCATAAGTTGCATTTAAAATACATCTTATATTATTGAGAATGAGGTAACGGCAATGTCTTATCGCGATCAACCTTTAGGTGAACTGGCGCTCTCTATTCCTCGCGCTTCGGCCCTGTTTCGTAAATACGATATGGATTACTGCTGCGGCGGTAAGCAAACGCTGGCACGCGCTGCTGCGCGTAAAGAGCTGGATTTAGACGTTATTGAGGCACAGCTCGCGCAGTTGGCTGAACAGCCGCTGGAGAAAGACTGGCGTACCGTGGCACTGGCTGAAATCATCGATCATATCATCGTGCGTTATCACGACAGACACCGCGAACAGCTACCGGAACTGATCCTGCAGGCCACGAAAGTTGAACGCGTTCACGCAGATAAACCGAACGTACCACGCGGTCTGGCGAAAAACCTGACCATGCTGCATGAAGAGCTGTCCAGCCACATGATGAAAGAAGAGCAGATCCTGTTCCCGATGATCAAACAGGGCATGGGTAGCCAGGCGATGGGACCAATCAGCGTGATGGAAAGCGAACATGACGATGCCGGTGAACTGGTCGAAGTGATCAAACACATCACCCATAACGTGACGCCGCCGCCAGAAGCCTGCACCACCTGGAAAGCCATGTATAACGGCATTAACGAGATGATCGACGACTTGATGGAACACATCAGTCTGGAAAATAATGTATTGTTCCCGCGAGCTCTCGCCGGGGAGTAAAGATATCGCCGGATAGCGCTAACGCGTATCCGGCCTACGGAATTCAGGCCCGGTAAGCATCGCGCTACCGGGCACTAAAATTAACGCATACCAGCCATACGTTTCTTACCGATAAACAACCAACCCAGACCCAGCGCGATGAACCACAGCGGCGTCACGATCAGCGCCTGGCGGGTATCATCTTCCAGCGTCAGCAGTACCAGTACGAAGACGAAGAACGCCATACATACCCAGCACATCAGCTTGCCTAGCGGCATCTTGTAGATTGATTTTTCATGCAGGTGCGGACGCTGCTTGCGGTACACCAGGTACGAGCAAAGAATGATGGTCCAGACGAACATGAACAGAATCGCCGACACGGTAGTGATCATGGTGAACGCGCCAATCACGCTCGGGTTCACGTAAAGCATCACCACGCCGCCCAGCAGACAGATACAGGAGAAGGTTAAACCTTTCGCCGGAACTGCGCGTTTAGACAGTTTGGCAAATGCTTTAGGCGCTACGCCTTCCTGTGCCAGGCCGAACAGCATACGGCTGGTAGAGAACACGCCACTGTTTGCGGAAGAAGCAGCTGAAGTCAGCACCACAAAGTTGATCAGGCTCGCCGCGGCAGGCAGACCGACCAGCACAAACAGTTCAACGAATGGGCTCTTGGTTGGCACTACCGAGCTCCACGGTGTTACGGACATAATCACGATCAGTGCAAAAACGTAGAACATGATGATACGGATCGGAATCGAGTTAATGGCGCGCGGCAGAGATTTCTCTGGGTCCTTGGTTTCTGCAGCGGTCGTTCCCACCAGCTCAATACCCACAAACGCGAACACGGCTATCTGGAAGCCAGCAAAGAAGCCGCTCAGACCTTTCGGGAACCAGCCACCGTCATTCCACAGATGCGTGAACGATGCCTGAACGCCGGTTGGCGACTGGAAGTGCGTCAACACCATCACCAGACCAACGACAATCAGGCCGATGATGGCGACGATTTTGATCATCGCAAACCAGAACTCCATCTCACCGAACATTTTTACAGTGGCAAGGTTGAGGCTCAGCAGCAGCACGATCACCGCCAGCGAGGCGACCCAGTCTGAAAGTTCGGGGAACCAGAATTGCGCATACGCCGTAATGGCGACAACGTCTGCCATCCCGGTAACAACCCAGCAGAACCAGTAAGTCCAGCCGGTAAAATACCCGGCCCATGGCCCGAGCAGATCAGAGGCGAAATCACTAAAAGATTTGTACTCCAGATTCGAGAGCAGCAATTCACCCATTGCACGCATCACGAAAAACAGCATAAAACCGATGATCATATACACAAAGATGATCGACGGTCCGGCGAGGCTGATGGTTTTACCAGAGCCCATAAACAGGCCGGTACCAATAGCACCACCAATGGCAATAAGTTGAATATGACGGTTTGTGAGATTGCGCCGTAGCGACTGTTCAGACGAAGCCTCTTCAGCGGCGTCGACTTTTACCTGATCTACCATGTTTTTTCTTCCTGTACCTGTCTGTGTTGTTCAGGCTCTACGGCCTTTAGTGTGTCTATGATACGACGTTCCTGATTATCAGGACTCATCGATATTAGGTAAGAATTGGCGGGATGAATACTAAGATTTAGATATAATGTTAATTTAATGTTTAAAGTGAGTGTCATATCACTCTGATAGCGCGAATCAGCTCACAAAAATACACGCTAACGAGGCATTTGCAAAATAAAATATCGACAACCACGTAACTATAGCTTTTCACGCTATTTTTTTGTTCCCCCCGGCCTCGGAGGGAACAGAAGTCACTGCTTACAGGATCTCAAGCAGCTCAACGTCGAACACCAGTGTGCTGAACGGAGGAATGGACGCGCCAGCGCCACGCTCGCCGTAAGCCAGTTCCTGAGGAATAGTCAGTTCCCATTTGGAACCTACCGGCATCAGGGTCAGCGCTTCAATCCAGCCAGGGATCACGCCGTTAACCGGGAATTCAGCCGGTTCGCCGCGTGCGACAGAGCTGTCAAACACGGTACCGTCGATCAGTTTACCGGTGTAGTGCACGCGAACGCGGTCAGTACGCGCAGGAATAGCACCTTCGCCCTGAGTCAGAACACGGAACTGCAAACCGGATTCAGTGCTGTTCACACCCTCTTTCTCACGGTTTTCTTCCAGATATTTGACGCCATCAGCCGCCATAGCCTGGAAACGCTCGCGACGTACTGCATCAGCGCGTTCGTGGATTTCACGCAGTGCGCGATGCACAACATCAACCGGCACTGCCGGGTGCTTACCTTCCAGCGCGTCAGCGATACCCGCTACCAGCGCTTCAGGCAACAGTCCTTCCAGTCCGGATTCACTCAGCTGTTGTCCTACCTGCAAACCAATGCCGTAGCTTGCTTGCGCTTCGATAGTGTCAAAAGTCGGGTTAGCCATCATATTTCCTTTCATCGGATGTAAAGTAGCGGGCAGCATATCAGCCATGCCGCATCCGGTAAAACTTTGTCTCGGGAACAGATGACAAATCGCGAGGAAACATAAACAATAGGAATACCCCGCGTTGACGTCACGAAAGCGGGTAATATGACGAACATCATAGCATTAGCCATCTATACTCTATGATCGAGGAACGAGACGCGGAGCAGGAGGAAAGCCATGCCCGGGCGCTTTGAATTAAAACCAACCCTGGCGAAAATCTGGCATGCACCGGACAATTTTCGCATTATGGATCCGCTACCGCCTATGCACCGACGCGGCATTATAATTGCTGCTATCGTGCTGGTGATAGGCTTCCTGCTGCCCTCCAGTGACACCAGCGATGCCCCTGTGGTTACGCGTACTGCCCAGCTGGATTTACAGTCACAGTCGCAGCCGCCGACCGAAGCTCAACTGCAGGCACAGTTGGTCGCCCCGCAAAACGATCCGGGCCAGGTCGCTCCGCTTGCCCCAGAGCCAATCCAGGAAGGAGAACCAGACGCGCAGCCGCAGACGCAACCTTTCCAACAGGATAGTGGAATTGAGCAGCAGTGGCGCTCCTATCGCGTAGACTCGGGCAAAACGCTGGCGCAGGTATTCCGTGACCATAACCTCCCGCCAACCGATGTATACGCAATGGCGCAGGTTGAAGGTGCCGGAAAACCGCTGAGCAACCTGAAAGACGGCCAGATGGTACAAATCAGGCAGAATGCCAACGGCGTGGTAACGGGATTAACCATTGATACCGGTAATGGTCAGCAGGTACTGTTTACTCGACAACCTAACGGCAGTTTTATTCGCGCCCGTTAACCAGCACACCTGTAGACCTGATAAACACAGCGCATCAGACATCAAGGTGAAGCGTCAGCGCTTCACCTTGTTCACCCACCAGATCCCGGAACAGACCAGCACCAGCGCCAGCGCATATTTCCATTCGAGAATGTTTTCGCCGAGGAATATCGCCGACAGAACCGCCCCCGAAACCGGGATCAGGAAGTTAAACGGCGCAATCATCCCCACGCGGTTATGCTTGAGCAGAATACTCCATAACGCAAAAGCGACCGAAGAGAGTAACGTCAGGTAGCCCAGAATCGCCACTGAAGACGCGCCGTGTACGGTCAGCGTGCCACCAAAAGCGTAGCCGCCGATAACCAGCGCCAGACCGCCGACACCCAACTGATATCCTGTCATTACCGTCGGGTCTACCGTCTGAGAAATGCGTTTACCGTATAACGTGGCGGCAGAAAGAATAAAGGCCGCCATCACCACTGAACCGTCCCCTAACAGGCTGAAGTTAAAATCCAGTCCGCTGCTAAAGTTCACCACCATTACGCCGGTAAAGCCCAGGATACAGCCCAGCACTTTGTTGTAGCTCAGCTTGTCGTTCTGATAGATAAAATGGGCCAGCAGCACGCTGAAGAAGGTGCCGGTCGCGTTCATGATCGACCCTTTTACACCCGTCGTGAACGCCAAGCCAATATAGAAGAAGATGTATTGCAGCGAGGTTTGCGTCAGTCCCAACAGCGTGAGCTGACCGTACTGACGCGGGCTTAACCGGCCAATCGGTTTACGCTGCGCCACCGCCAGCAATAGCAGCAATAATCCAGCAAACAGGAAGCGATAGCCGGCAAAGACAATTTTTGAAGGAATGTCATCCGTGGCAATCTGGAAGATCTCATATCCGCTTTTGATCGCCGGATAGGCGCTCCCCCACAGCAGGCAGCAGAACGCTGCGCTCAGGTAGACAACATTTTTACGCGCAAACAGAGGTTGGTGCGTTGGTTCCATTCCATCACCACTTTGAAATAATGTTTTATTTTTATGATTATCCCGAAAAGGATAAAGAATAGCCAGAGCGAAAAGCGGAGGGAACAGAAAAGCAAAACGCCGACACAAGGCCGGCGCTTTTACGCGGTAATCAGAATAAAAACTTATTCTGCAACTACGTTTACAGTCAGCTTAGCAAACACTTCGCTGTGAACCTGGAAGCTCACTTCGTGCTCACCAGTGGTACGCAGAACGCCGTTCGGCAGACGAACTTCGCTCTTAGCTACTTCAACGCCAGCTGCAGTTACAGCGTCAGCGATGTCGCGAGTACCGATGGAACCGAACAGTTTACCTTCGTCGCCAGCTTTAGACGCGATGGTTACGGTTTCCAGTGCGTTGATTTTCTCAGCACGAGCTTCAGCAGCGGACAGAACGTCAGCCAGTTTAGCTTCCAGCTCAGCGCGACGCGCTTCGAAAAATTCAACGTTTTTCTTGGTAGCAGGAACAGCTTTACCCTGTGGTACCAGGAAGTTACGAGCATAGCCCGCTTTAACGTTAACCTGATCACCCAGGCTACCCAGGTTTGCTACTTTATCAAGCAGAATAACTTGCATTACCTTATCCTCTCAAAGTCGTATTAATGGACCGTGACCGATTACTGATGACGATCAGTGTACGGCAGCAGGGACAGGTAGCGAGCGCGTTTGATAGCGCGAGCCAGCTGACGCTGGTATTTTGCACGGGTACCGGTGATACGGCTTGGGACAATCTTACCGCTTTCGGTGATGTAGTTTTTCAGCGTAGCGATATCTTTATAGTCGATCTCTTGAACGCCTTCCGCGGTGAAACGGCAGAACTTGCGACGACGGAAATAACGTGCCATATGGCTAGTCTCCAGAATCTATCAATTCAATCTGCTCGGCATGCAGAACCATTTTGCTCAGGCCGTTCTTTGCCTTGTGGCAAGAGATGAACCCCTGAACGGTCACTGCGCTACCGACCGTTATACTGTGAGTAATGGCCTGGTTTTCGTGTCCGCTAATAATAACGGGCATTTGGCACCACGCCTGCCGGTGAAACCCGGCTTCCTCCTGCACAGAACGATGCTCAAGCACGAACTGGCAATGAGGAATTCCTGATGGACTGACCTTTCGAAGGGGAGCCCTGCACACGGTGCCGGACAACGCCAGACGGTTGGTCATCAGAAATTACTCTTCAGAATCCCCAGCTTCAGCATCATCTGCGGTTTCGTTAGCGAAATCATCGCGACGTTCACGACGCTCGTCTTTCGCTTTAACCATCGGAGATGCTTCGGTAACAGCGTGTTTAGTACGCATAACCATGCTGCGGATAACGGCATCGTTGAAGCGGAAGGTAGTTTCCAGCTCATCGATCACTTCCTGCGGCGCTTCAACGTTCAGCAGAACGTAGTGAGCTTTGTGCAGTTTGTTGATCGGGTAAGCCAGCTGACGGCGGCCCCAGTCTTCCAGACGGTGGATCGTGCCTTCTGCACCAGTGATGGCAGCAGTGTAGCGTTCGATCATACCCGGAACCTGTTCGCTCTGGTCAGGATGGACCATAAAAACGATTTCGTAATGACGCATCGAATTGCTCCTTACGGATTATTCAGCCTCCTGTCTGGGTCAGCCGAGGCCCGGGGAGGCAAGGAACGTGTTAAAGGTCGGCTGAAAAATTGACGCGTCATAATACTGGCGCCTGCCACTAAACTCAAGGTAATTGTACGATTATTTATCATGTCGCCATTAATACATATCCA
>NZ_JAHLRC010000289.1:0-569 GCF_018919545.1 Citrobacter sp. S46_ASV_140 | reverse complement strand
GTATCATTCTGTTCTCTGTGGGGACGCTGGCCTGCGGCTTCGCGCCGGGCTACACCACCATGTTTATCGCCCGCCTGGTTATCGGTATGGGGATGGCTGGTGAGTACGGCTCCAGCGCAACTTATGTTATTGAAAGCTGGCCCAGGCACCTGCGAAACAAAGCCAGCGGCTTCCTGATTTCCGGCTTCTCTGTAGGCGCAGTGATCGCCGCGCAGGTCTACAGCCTGGTGGTCCCGGTCTGGGGATGGCGCGCGCTGTTCTTCATCGGCATTTTGCCGATTATCTTCGCCCTCTGGCTGCGTAAAAATATTCCGGAAGCGGAAGACTGGAAAGAGAAACACGAAGGCAAAGCGCCGGTACGCACGATGGTGGACATTCTCTACCGGGGCGAACATCGGGTTATCAATATTGTGATGACTCTCGCCGCCGCAACCGCGCTGTGGTTCTGCTTTGCAGGCAACCTGCAAAATGCGGCTATCGTGGCGGTCCTTGGCCTGATATGCGCGTTTATCTTCATTAGTTTTATGGTGCAAAGCAGCGGGAAACGCTGGCCGACGGGCGTCATGCTG
>NZ_JAHLRC010000288.1:0-604 GCF_018919545.1 Citrobacter sp. S46_ASV_140 | reverse complement strand
GGATAAAGAAGACGCACCGCCGGAGGATATGGAGTTGGGTAAACAGTTTGCACAGACGGTGACGCTGCAATGTCCGTAGTTTATCAACAACGCGCCGCCAGACGCCGCTGGCTGACACTATGGCCGCTGGCGGTGTTTTTACTGTTGGCTGCAGTCGGCATACTGTGGCTATGGCAGGCCTGGCCGCAGGTGATGATGAAGAGTGTCGTCTGGCAGCGCGACGTTAACCAGCAGATGAGCGGTTTGCTGAAAGCCGTTGCCGCCAATCCGGCCCAGGCCGGGGGATCGCTGCTGCTGTTTAGTTTTCTCTATGGTGTGCTGCATGCGTTGGGACCAGGACATGGAAAAGTCGTCATTACCACCTGGCTGGCAACACATCCCTCGAAGCTGAGGTCGAGTATTGGCCTGACGCTGGCCTCATCTTTATTACAGGGACTGGTCGCCATCGGGCTGGTGGTTGTGGTGCTCACCATTTTGCAGTTGCCTGCACGACAGCTACATATGAGTAGTTTCTGGCTGGAGAAAGGGAGTTATGCGCTGGTTGGCGTGTTGGGCGTTTTATTGTGCGTCCGTGCGCTGAAGAAATTGCGCCAGTTGCTGCGTC
>NZ_JAHLRC010000287.1:0-613 GCF_018919545.1 Citrobacter sp. S46_ASV_140 | reverse complement strand
CTCATATACTGTGCGGAAAAATTGTGCTGAGGAATAGTCAGCCCACTCGTGCCATGGTTTTGTTACACCAGTATAATGAATAAATACTGTCTCTTCATTAATCACTGATTTATAGTGATTTTTATTTTTAATCTCAAACTCAGACTTCAATGAATAAATTGAGTTATATTTCCTCGGTAGTAATACCGCATGATGCAAAAACATGATATTTAAAATATCCTGGTCAGGATATTTTACTCTGGAAACTATACTTTCATCTGACAATAGTTCGAAGAATTTTTTCGTTAAATTAGAGTTAAGCCATTGCTGCAAGTTTATATACATGACACCCGAGTTAAAGTAGTTGCCTTTAAACTCAGGATTATGTAGACGCTCTGCACTTTTATCCTGCATTGAATCAACATCTACTACAACCGCACCATATTCCCCATCAAATTTCAGTGCGGCAAGATCCTCTAAAGAGCCTTTACACGTAATATCAGCATCAAGATATAGCAGTCGATCTAATCGTTCAGAAAAATAATCAAATGAAAGCAAGCGATAGTATATTGACACTGGCCATATATTTGTTTTAGGTAGTGACACCAACGGTTCAGAATCAATATGATATAGC
>NZ_JAHLRC010000286.1:0-713 GCF_018919545.1 Citrobacter sp. S46_ASV_140 | reverse complement strand
GCGTGATGATGACAGCTTATTCGCGCAAATCACTTATGATTACGGTTTTGAGCCCTTTACGCTCAATACCTCTGCACTGGTCGATAAAAACTATAACAACATTGGTCTGGGTCTTATCCGCTCTTTCGGCTGGTTTGGCGCGGTGGCAATGAGTGGCAATCTGTCACAGGCAAAATACCATAATGGTAAAGCCATGAACGGCTTTAGCGCATCGGTGAAATATGCCCGCACCTTAGGGGAAAACGCAAATTTACAGTTGATTGGTTATCGTTTTAACTCAGAAAACTATATTGATTACACGGATTTTAACTATCGCTATTACAGCCTGTTAAACAACAGGCCTAAACAGCGATACGAATCGATTATCACCTATCAGCTTCCGGAAATGAATGTGTTCTTCAACATGTCGGCCTGGAAGGAAGACTATTGGGACAGTTCCAGTGAGGTAGGTGCAAACCTGAATCTCAGTAAGAGCTTTAATAATATTTCTGTCTCTCTGAATGCCGGGTATTCCCGACTGCAGGGGATGGATAACGATTATAACACCGGTATTTCACTGAGCGTGCCCTTTAGCGTGTTTGATAAATCGCACTATAGCTTCTCTGGCATAAATTACGATCGCCGTAATGGTACGAATTTCAATACCGGTGTTTCGGGAAGCATTAATTCTCGCCTGAGTTATAACGCATCCATCAGTCAGTCACGCAACACCA
>NZ_JAHLRC010000285.1:0-714 GCF_018919545.1 Citrobacter sp. S46_ASV_140 | reverse complement strand
TCTTCACACCAGGCAGATATGACGTTGAATAACGGTGGTAGTCTGCTGCTAAACAATGAAAAAGAATGTACCACAGATTGCCAATATGAACTGAATAACCTAACTATGTCAGGAGGCAGTGTAATGTTGTACAACACACAGGAAGGAGTACCCACAGGCTGGAATACACTGACCCTAACTGATCAATTTGGTGATAGTAGTCTGTCTGGTTATGGCGATTTTTACATGCATACGGATATAGCCGCTAGTAAAGGTGATCTTCTGCACGTGATTGGAAATGCAACGGGTTCGTTCCGGTTATTTGTTCAGGACACTGGAGTCAGTCCTACCTTAGATAATAGTTTGGTGCTGGTCAAAACAGGAGGTGGTGATGCTGTTTTCACTCTTGGAAATCAAGGAGGTGTCGTTGAACTGGGAACATGGGAATACAGACTCATAAAAAATGACACTGGGGGATGGTTACTGAGTCCGGATCTAAAACCACAGCCAGACCCGATACCGCAGCCAGACCCGATACCGCAGCCAGACCCGGGGCCGCAGCCAGATTTACCTGCTGAGAATATAAAACGACGTATTTCAGCATCAACTTCTGCAGTTTTAAATATGGCAGCAGTACAGCCTCTAGTATTTGATGCTGAACTGGAAAGTGTGAGAGATCGTCTAGTTACAGGAAAATTTTCCGGAAGTGACAGTGCATTTTGGATGGTGCAGCAC
>NZ_JAHLRC010000284.1:0-715 GCF_018919545.1 Citrobacter sp. S46_ASV_140 | reverse complement strand
TTGCAGGAGTCACCGCGGGAACCGTTGTTACTTTTGTTATTACCTCTGTCATCCTGAAAATGGAAAAGAACGTTGAAACAGAAAGTGAAGATGACTTTGCTGAATCAGCCAGAGCCGTCAAAGCGATGAAGCAGGAAGGGAAATTCTCTTATAAAAACATTAAACGCGTCGCTTTTGTCTGTGATGCAGGAATGGGTTCCAGTGCTATGGGGGCAACCACATTTCGTAAGCGTCTGGAGAAAGCGGGATTGAATATTACTGTGACGCATTATGCTATCGAAAACGTTCCGCAAGATGCCGATATTATTGTCACCCATGCCAGTCTTGAAGGTCGTGTTAAACGTGTAAGTGAAAAGCCATTAGTGCTGATTAAGAACTATATTGGTGACCCATTGTTGGATGATTTATTTAAACGCATTACTGCGAACTAGCCTTCTTCTATTTTTGGAGTGAATATGAAAACGAAAGTTGCTGCCATATATGGCAAGCAGGATATTCGTATCCGCGAATTTGAACTGCCTGCAATTACAGATAATGAATTGTTAGTAAGCGTAATATCCGATAGCGTTTGTTTGTCCACCTGGAAAGCAGCAGCATTGGGGAGCGATCATAAACGCGTACCGGACGATCTGGAAAATCATCCGGTTATTACCGGACATGAATGTGCTGGTATTATTGTTGAGGTGGGGAAAAACCTGACGGATAAATATAAGAA
>NZ_JAHLRC010000283.1:0-778 GCF_018919545.1 Citrobacter sp. S46_ASV_140 | reverse complement strand
GTGTAATAAAAAAAGCCCCGCGGGTGAATCCACGCGGAGCTTAAAAGTGCAAAAATTATTCTACAATCTGTGTTAGATCATGTTACCGGTAAAATAACACCTATGGGCTAGATGATATTTTACTCGAATTCGTTCCAGGAACGACCATCTCGGGTAATCATCGCCACAGAAGCAACCGGGCCCCAGGTCCCTGCCTGATACGGCTTCGGCGCGTCGTTGTCCATCGCCCAGGCTTCGGTAATTGAGTCGACCCACTTCCATGCTTCTTCAACTTCATCACGACGCACAAACAGCGCCTGAATTCCGCGCATTGTTTCAAGCAGCAGACGCTCATAGGCATCGGCAAGGTGCGTCTGGTTGAAGGTTTCGGAATAGCTCAGATCAAGCTTGGTAATTTGCAGATTATGCTTGTGATCCAGACCCGGCACTTTGTTCAGTACCTGGATATCGACACCTTCATCAGGCTGCAAACGGATGGTCAACTTGTTCTGCGGCAGATCCTGCCAGGATTCTCTGAACAGATTCAGCTCAGGCGTTTTGAAGTAAACCACCACTTCAGAGCACTTCGTCGGTAAACGTTTACCGGTACGCAGGTAGAACGGAACTCCCGCCCAGCGCCAGTTATCGATATCCACACGGATCGCCACAAACGTTTCCGTGTTGCTGCTCTTGTTCGCGCCTTCTTCTTCCAGATACCCCGGCACTTTTTTGCCCTGGGCAAAACCCGCGGTGTACTGACCGCGAACCGTTTTTTCACGTACGTTCGAACGATCAATAC
>NZ_JAHLRC010000282.1:0-836 GCF_018919545.1 Citrobacter sp. S46_ASV_140 | reverse complement strand
GTATATGCATGAGCAGAGAAATAAACTTTTTGCTGCCGAGAAAGCGTGATAACACCGTGAATAGTAGCGAGCGCGTGCGCACACTTTCACCTTCGTCCATTGTGTCCATTACGCTATATTGGGCAGCCACCCGGAAGACATCCGGCGTCAGACAGACGGCGGTCATCACTGGGTTGGTACTGCGTTGCCAGAGTGGGATCTGTGAAAGGTCTTTATTTAAAAAACGTAGATAGTCTTTAATGATATCACGGCTGATATGTACGACCAGTGCGTTATTAAGTGATGAGAAATCGATAATATTATTATCGCATGCTACCAGCGCCATATGATTAGCTTTTAAGCTGATGGCTTCTTTACCGTTAATCCTTAACCAAACATCCTTCTCCGTTAATACAACAACACAAGCTGCTCTGCTGCAAACCCTCATACCCAAACTCCAGGAATATGAACATAAAACACCGTAGCTCACCATCAGATGAACCATATCGGCTAAATTGAAATTGTATGATGAATCCAGGACCGCATTAAAATAACGTGTCTGAAATTAATTACAATGTTTGGTGGGAATTTTCTTATGTACACTTTTTTTTACGCAAGTGGAAACGTGATATTTGCGTATAAAAAAAGCGCGGGGTGGTCCCGCGCAAAAAGGTATGACAATGTTATTGTTTTGCAGCAATACTCAGGAATTACTCAAGCATGACATGTCTACCTTAAAAATCGGACTATCTATAAAATGACATTATGCTTTCACGCACATGACGTGATATACACCGTCAATAATTTCCGTTCCTTCGGTTTCATGTTCAAATCCAGGGAAGTGGTGGTCCCAGGAC
>NZ_JAHLRC010000281.1:0-837 GCF_018919545.1 Citrobacter sp. S46_ASV_140 | reverse complement strand
GCTTAAGACCAGGCCTAAACCAACGTTCCCTGATTGGGTAATTCTTCATGATGTACTCAATAACTTCAGCTTCATAATTTCTCATCAGAAAGATGTCCACTGTATGCGATCTTTGGGTCGTGCGATGAGGTTGTATTTATCGCGGGTATGTTTTGTCACCGCGAACAAAAGCACGATTAACTGAGCATGCCCGACAAAAGGAACCCAACGGCCTATGTAAGTTGCTATTTGGTTTGTTGGAACCATCTTCAATTTGGAAAACTTCCCCATAGGAGCGTGTAGTCTTAAACCAAACGGGAACCGAGCCCCTTTCAGAAGTTTTCTACATAGAATTGATGCAATACTAGTGCCTGGAGTGTTCGTGGCTGCTGATAGTTTTCCTTTGACAGGAATAAATGGTTGACCGATCAAAACCAGCATAACAGCTTCCGTGGTGATACCTAATGAATCTGCCAACTGCTCAATGAATATCAAATCAAACAGTTCACCCGACGTTACGTTAGCGTGACCATGATACCAATAGGTTCCATTCGCCTCTTCAGTTGTGTCCATTCAATCCCCCATTATGCCGTCTGCCGGTCATTCCATGCGTCGGTATAGATAATGTTCCCGTCGCAATGCTTCCAGGTGATTTTTTCGTAGCGTAATTCTATGGTTTCAAGATGGTTATTATTCATGTCCTCTGGACCAGCCATCGAGGGAGAAA
Source organism: Citrobacter sp. S46_ASV_140 (assembly GCF_018919545.1). NCBI lineage: Bacteria > Pseudomonadati > Pseudomonadota > Gammaproteobacteria > Enterobacterales > Enterobacteriaceae > Citrobacter > Citrobacter sp. S46_ASV_140. Next base: position 131 of record NZ_JAHLRC010000281.1, on the reverse strand, counting down.
CGGAGACAATCCGCACCCCTTCCAGAAACATATTGAAGTATTCAACTTCCTGACCGGCATCATTGATTTTGTACCAACGAATCTCTGCAGACTTAAGATTCTGACCAGAAGCGACAGCTTTGTATAAATAC
>NZ_JAHLRC010000280.1:0-865 GCF_018919545.1 Citrobacter sp. S46_ASV_140 | reverse complement strand
GCGTTCATCACCGAATATCTTCGCCATCGCCAGGACATCGTTTGTCCATCCCGTCAGCTCATGCGTTATCCCTGTTGCATCATGCAGCGCCATCAACAACGGTGTGACCGGGGAACCGTCTGGCTTCACACCCCGTTCCTTCATCTGCCGGACTGTGTTTCCGACCACTCCACTCTTCCACGGGTACAATGTCTCCTGCGGCCCCGGGTCTTTGACTATTGCATAGCGTTCATTCACACACTGGCTGACGCGTATTTTATTATGGGTGCCATAAGGTAACCGCATTCCCGGGCTCAGCATGCTGCCCTGCGCAGGAATGTAATCCAGAACACTGGCTAGATTCGCTGTGGTTGCCTCCGTTATTTGCTGTGAAGCCTGTGGCGCCCTCCAGTTCGATGAACTCACGCACTGCATTCTGCTCTGCCGTTGCACGCCATCGCTCGCGTAACGCTCCAGCGTATTTTCCGTCCACGGACACTGCGTGAATGCTATCCAGATGTCATTCTCCAGAACTTCATAGGGCAGCGTCAGAAAATCCTTTCCGCCATTACTGTAGGTTCCCTGCCGACAGTCAGGCTCTGCTTTCTCCAGGACATTTTTCGCCGAAATCTGTTTCCACAAACTGCCGTCATCACATACCGACCACGCCTCCCAGTCCGTCAGATACGGATAGTAGATATAGATATATCCTCTGCGCATTGCGCGCAGCGCATAGTGGTAATTTTCGTTTTCCACCGGGTAAGCCGATACTCCTGATGTTGCCCACTCCGGTAACGGTTCTTTAATATATTCAGGAATCACCGCATAGCGTACGGGTAGTAATGCCGGTCCCTGTGACATACAGTCACATTTATGATTTTTCATC
>NZ_JAHLRC010000027.1:0-49904 GCF_018919545.1 Citrobacter sp. S46_ASV_140 | reverse complement strand
CAGCGGATTGGCTTTAGGATCCTCACGGAATGCCTTGTACGCCACATGATGTCCTTGCGGATCGCGCTGTTTAAAGATCCCTTGCTGACGGAATTCTTCAAACGTAGGCAGTTCAGGAATCGCTTTGCGGGACTGCTCATACAGATGGCGCATCCACTCTTCCTGAGTACGACCTTCTGTAAACTGCTGCTCAACGCCAAGGCGCTTCGCCAGCTCGCTGGTCATCTGGTAGATAGTCTTGCATTCGAAGCGTGGTTTGATCGCCTGATCGGTGAAAATCACATAGGACATGTTCCCGCATGAGGCATCCAGCGCGAAATCCATCTGCTCAGAGGCGGTGCAGTCCGGCAGCAAAATGTCCGCGTATTTCGCCGAGGAAGTCATATGACAGTCGATGACGACGATCATCTCGCACTTCTTCTCGTCCTGGAGGATTTCATGCGTGCGGTTAATATCAGAGTGTTGGTTTATCAGACAGTTACCGGCATAGTTCCAGATCATCTTAATAGGAACATCGAGCTTGTCTTTGCCGCGTACGCCGTCACGTAGGGCCGTCATCTCCGGGCCTCGCTCAATCGCGTCCGTCCACATGAACATTGAGATGCTGGTTTCAACAGGGTTTTCCAGCGTTGGCATACGCTCGAACGGCAAACTGTATGAGCCCTCACGCGCCCCGCTGTTGCCGCCGTTGATCCCAACGTTACCGGTCAGGATAGCGAGCATAGAAATGGCGCGGGTCGCTATTTCACCGTTAGCATGACGCTGCGGCCCCCACCCCTGGCTGATGTATGCCGGTTTAGCGCTACCTATTTCACGCGCCAGTTTGACGATACGTTCAGCGGGAATACCGGTAATCTGCGCCGCCCACTCCGGGGTCTTGGCAATGCCATCCTTACCCTGCCCAAGAATATACGCCTTATAGTGACCGTTCTTCGGCGCGTCGGCCGGTAAGGTTTTCTCGTCGTAACCCACGCAGTATTTGTCGAGGAACGGTTGGTCAACCATATTTTCGGTGATCAGGACATACGCCAGACCATTGACCAGCGCCGCATCAGTACCAGGACGGATCGGGATCCATTCATCTTCACGCCCCGCACCGGTATCCGTATAACGGGGATCGATAATGATCATGCGGGCATTGGATTTCTGTCGCGCCTGTTCAAGGTAATAGGTTACCCCACCCCCGCTCATACGGGTTTCACCAGGGTTATTACCGAACAGAACCACCAGCTTGCTGTTTTCAATGTCGGACGGGCTGTTACCGTCAGCCCAGCCGCCGTAGGTATAGTTCAACCCGGCAGCGATTTGCGCTGAAGAGTAGTCACCGTAGTGATTAAGATAGCCGCCGCAGCAGTTCATCAACCGTGCCACCAGCGTTTTACCCGGCGGCCACGAGCGCGTCATAGTGCCACCCAGCGTACCGGTACCGTAGTTCAGGTAGATAGACTCATTGCCGTAGTCTTTGATAAGACGCTGCATATTGCTGGCAATGATGTCGTAGGCTTCATCCCAACTGATGCGCTCAAATTTTCCTTCGCCACGCTTACCAACGCGTTTCATCGGGTATTTCAGACGATCGGGATTATAGACTCGGCGACGCATGGATCGACCACGCAGACAGGCGCGTACCTGGTGCAGACCGTCATAGTTGTCATCGCCGGTGTTGTCGGTTTCGACATACTTTATTTCACCGTCGACCACATGCATACGCAGCGGGCAGCGGCTGCCGCAGTTCACCGTACACGCGCTCCAGATCACTTTCTCATTAATCGGCGTCGGATTAAGGGCTTCTGCAGCATTTGCAATCCGGGTAAATGGCAGGGTAAACGCGCTACTGGCCACCGCCAGTCCGCCTATCGCCGTCGTTTTCACCAAACCGCGGCGAGTAACCTCAGCTGCCAGCACGGCATCGGGGATCTTAGTTTTCATAGTGGCTCACTCTGCTGCTCACAATAAACAAAATACAAATATTCGATGTATAGTTTTTTATATAACGTTAATATCGATATACGGGCTGGTAGAAACTGAATTTGCTAAAAGACAGAGAAAAATACTGACTTTCATTCGAAGTCAGTATTACCCCTATGGGAGTAGTCGTTATTGTCCGACGTCAAACGGGCATAAAAAAAGCGCCCTGAGGCGCTTTTTTAGCAGAGAAAGGTAGCTTAGCCGATGAATTCGAGGCCATTCATGTACGGACGTAATACTTCCGGAACCTGAATGCGGCCATCAGCCTGCTGATAGTTTTCCATTACCGCAACCAGCGTACGCCCAACCGCCAGACCGGAACCGTTCAGAGTATGCACTAAACGGGTCTTTTTGTCGGATTTGCTGCGGCAACGCGCCTGCATACGACGAGCCTGGAAATCCCACACGTTGGAGCAAGAGGAGATTTCGCGATAGGTATTCTGCGCCGGGATCCACACTTCCAGATCGTAAGTTTTGCATGCGCCGAAGCCCATGTCGCCAGTGCACAGGATGATTTTGCGATACGGCAGACCCAGCAGTTGCAGGACCTTCTCGGCATGGCCGGTCATCTCTTCCAGCGCGTCCATCGAATCTTCCGGGCGAACAATCTGCACCATCTCAACTTTATCAAACTGGTGCATACGGATCAGACCACGCGTGTCACGACCGTAAGAACCTGCTTCAGAACGGAAGCACGGCGTATGCGCAGTCATTTTGATCGGCAGCGCATCTTCATCGATGATTTCGTCGCGCACCAGGTTGGTCAGCGGAACTTCTGCTGTTGGGATCAGCGCATAGTTGCTGCTGTCAGCTTCTTCATCCAGCGGACGGGTATGGAACAGATCGCCAGCGAATTTCGGCAGTTGGCCTGTACCGTACAGCGTGTCGTGGTTAACCAGATACGGGACGTAGTTTTCGCTATAGCCATGCTGTTCGGTATGCAGATCCAGCATGAACTGAGACAGCGCACGGTGCATACGCGCAATCTGCCCTTTCATAACAACAAAACGAGAGCCGGTCAGCTTAACCGCCGCGGCGAAATCAAGACCCGTGTGCATTTCACCCAGGGTAACGTGATCGCGCACTTCGAAATCAAACTCACGCGGAGTACCCCAGCGGCTGACTTCGACGTTGTCATTTTCATCTTTACCCACCGGAACGTCGTCCGCTGGCAGGTTAGGAATAGTCAGCGCAATGTCGCGGATCTCGGCCTGTAAGGTATCAAGTTCAGCTTTCGCGGCATCCAGCTCTTCGCCCAGTTTGTTCACTTCCAGACGTAAAGACTCGATATCTTCCCCGCGCGCTTTTGCCTGGCCGATGGATTTCGATCGCGAGTTACGCTCTGCCTGCAGGTTTTCAGTTTGTACCTGCAGAACTTTACGACGCTCTTCAAGAGCGCGCAGCTTATCTACATCCAGCTTAAAGCCCCGGCTTGCCAGTTTTTCTGCGACTGCGTCTGGCTCATTACGCAGCAGATTGGGATCGAGCATGCTTATCCTGTGCTTATCGAATTAAAATAGGAGAAAGTGACCACAGCCTGCGGTCACAGGGATACAGAGATAACATTACCGCAACGATAACACTAACGGTAGCGTTTTATAGGGCTATTTTGATCCTGTCCGGCGAGCCAGGCGAGCTTTTCGCCAATCTTGCCTTCAAGACCTCTGTTTGTGGGGCGATAATAGCGCGTTTGTGCCATTTCCTGCGGGAAGTACTCTTCTCCGGCGGCATAGGCATTAGGCTCATCATGGGCATAACGATACTCCTGACCGTAGCCCATCTCTTTCATCAGCTTAGTCGGCGCATTGCGCAGGTGAACCGGCACGTCGTAATCCGGACGTTCGCGGGCATCAGACAACGCGGCTTTAAAGGCGGTGTAAACCGCATTACTCTTCGGCGCACAGGCTAGATAAACAATCGCCTGAGCAATCGCGCGTTCGCCTTCCGCGGGTCCCACGCGGGTAAAACAGTCCCATGCGGAAATCGCCACCTGCATGGCGCGGGGATCGGCATTGCCGACATCTTCTGAGGCAATCGCCAGACAGCGACGGGCAACATACAGCGGATCGCCACCAGCGGTAATAATTCGCGCATACCAATAAAGCGCCGCATCTGGGGCGCTTCCACGTACCGACTTGTGTAATGCGGAGATGAGATCGTAAAAACGATCGCCTTTATTATCGAAACGCGCACTACGTTCACCGGCAATTTCGGTGAGCAATTCTGGTTTCAATACGCGCTTGCCGGAATCATCAACTTCGGCCATATCGGCCATCATTTCCAGCGTATTCAGCGCCCGCCGCGCGTCACCATTAACCAGTTCGGCAATAGCCCGACGCGTTTCTGGCGGCAGAATAATATCCTGGCCGCCATAACCACGCGCTTTGTCTGACATCGCCTGGTCCAGCACCTGTTCAATGTCGTCGGAAGTTAACGATTTCAGTAAATAAACGCGTGCACGCGACAACAGCGCCGAGTTGAGCTCAAACGAGGGGTTTTCAGTGGTAGCGCCAATAAACGTAATGGTACCGTCTTCAATATGCGGTAAAAACGCATCCTGTTGGCTTTTATTAAAACGGTGAACTTCGTCCACGAACAGGATCGTGCGTCGCCCCGCGTTACGGTTCTGACGCGCACGCTCAATCGCTTCACGAATTTCTTTTACGCCAGACGTAACTGCCGAAATTCGTTCGACATCGGCGTTAGCGTAACGGGCAATAACTTCGGCAAGCGTCGTTTTCCCGGTCCCCGGCGGTCCCCATAAAATCATGGAGTGCAGATGCCCGGCCTCGATAGCGCGCGGCAAGGGTTTGCCCGCAGCCAGCAGATGCTGCTGGCCGATATACTGCGCTAAATTTTCTGGCCGCATACGCGCGGCCAGCGGCTGAAAAGTATTATCAGAAAAGTCGAGCGACAGATTGCTCACTCACACGCCTCTACTTACGTTGATCGTCAACCGTTACACCTTGCGGCGGGGTAAAGGTGAATTTAGAGGGTTCAATCGCACCATTCTGCTGAGATTTCAGCTGATAGCTGCTGCGCTGATCGTCTTGTTCAACGGCGCTGAACTGGTGGATCGTCCCGTCACGCCCAACATTGATAGTAAACTGTTTAAGGTTACCGCTGCTGGTTTTTGGCGTCAGCACGAAATCATCGCCATTTTGCTTAATATTGTACTGCTGCCAGTCGCTGGCCTGGTTACGCGCAATCAGCATGAACGGCGTGTTGCCCGTGGCGTCTTTCAGCCATGTCGCAGTCGCTTGCTCAACAAACGGGTTAAAGAACCACAGCGTTTTACCATCGGAAACCAGGATGCTCTCGTCAGGCTGCGTCATATGCCAGTTAAACAGATTAGGACGTTTAACCCATAAGTCACCCTGACCTTCCTGCACCGCCGCACCGCTACCGTCCGTGACCTTCTGAGTAAAGCTGGCATGGAAGCTACTGACTTTATCCAGGCGGCTTTTCAGGTCGCTGGCAGCATCTGCCCACACGCTGCTCACCACAAAGCTCGACAATAATGCACAGGTGATTGCGATTCTTTTCATCGTTATTCCTCAAAATACGTCACTCCCAACGGGGAGATCCCTCTGCTATCCATTTCAGGCCAAAAATCAGCATGAGGAAAGTAGAAAATACTGAATTACTTAACTTTGCAATCATTCGAAGGGCGGCGGAGCCAGCACTTCACGATTACCATTATGCCCTTGCTCGCTGACAATTCCCTGCGCTTCCATCTGTTCGATGATGCGCGCCGCTCGGTTGTAACCGATACGGAACTGACGCTGGACGCCGGAGATTGAGGCTTTGCGTTTCTGGGTAACAAAGTTTACCGCCTGATCGAACAGCGGATCCAACTCTTCGCCACCATCAAAGCCGCCACCGCCGCCTTCGCTTTCGCTGTCAGACGTTATGCCGTCAACGTATTGTGGACGACCGCGCGCTTTCCAGTCCTGAACCACAGCGTGAACTTCTTCATCACGTACAAAGGCGCCGTGTACACGCACTGGGATCGTTGAGTTTGGTGCGGAATACAGCATGTCACCCATACCCAACAGCGATTCCGCGCCGCCCTGGTCAAGGATGGTACGCGAGTCAATTTTACTGGACACAGTAAAGGCGATACGCGTTGGGATGTTTGCTTTAATCAGACCAGTGATAACGTCAACCGACGGTCGCTGGGTCGCCAGCACCAAGTGGATCCCCGCCGCACGCGCTTTTTGCGCCAGACGAGCAATCAGTTCTTCCACCTTTTTACCCACGGTCATCATCAGGTCGGCGAATTCATCCACCAGTACAACGATATACGGCAGTTTTTCCAGCACCGGATGCTGAACATCCATACTGTCGCCCGGCTTCCAGTACGGGTCCGGAATCGGACGCCCCATACGGGCGGCTTCAGCAATTTTTTCGTTATAACCGGCAAGGTTACGCACGCCAAGCGCCGACATCAGCTTGTAGCGACGTTCCATTTCATTGACGCTCCAGCGCAGGGCGTTGGCAGCATCTTTCATATCGGTCACAACTTCAGTCAGCAAATGCGGAATGCCTTCATAAACCGACAGTTCCAGCATTTTCGGGTCAATCATGATAAAGCGAACGTCTTCCGGCTGCGCCTTGTATAACATGCTGAGGATCATGGCGTTCACCCCAACCGACTTACCGGAACCGGTTGTCCCTGCCACCAGCAGGTGCGGCATTTTCGCCAGATCGGCAACCACGGGTTCGCCCGCAATATCTTTACCCAGTACCACGGTCAGCGGAGATGAGTTATCACGGAATTTGGCGTTATCCAACACTTCGCGCAGATAAACGGTTTGACGTTTTTTGTTGGGTAACTCCAGCCCGACATACGGTTTGCCCGGAATTACCTCGACCACGCGTACCGCTGCGGTCGACAATGAACGCGCCAGATCTCGCGACAGGTTGGAAATACGCGCCGCTTTAACCCCTGGAGCAAGATTAAGCTCAAAGCGAGTAATAACCGGACCAGGTGAGTAGTTCACTACATCGGCTTTAATGCGGAAGTCCGCCAGACGAGCCTCCACCAGACGAGCCATTTGCTCCAGAGCGAAAGTATCTATCGGCTCAACCTCACTCGGCGGCGGCGTGAGCAGATCCAACGATGGCAACGGCGTACTTGGACGGTGCGCCGGACGACTGTCGCCATTACGCATCAGGAGCGGATGGATCAGACTATCCTGCGGCGATGGTGTAACAGGCTGCGCCGGCTGCTGATAATGCTGCTGCGGTGCGACTGGCTGCGCTGGCTGCTGATAATGCTGCTGTGGTGCGACTGGCTGCGCTGGCTGCTGATAATGCTGCTGCGGTGCGACTGGCTGCGCTGGCTGCTGGTAATGCTGTTGTGGTGCGACAGGCTGCGCCGGCTGCTGAAAATGCTGCTGTGGTGCGACAGGCTGCGCTGGCTGCTGGTAATGCTGCTGCGGTGCGACAGGCTGCTGGTACTGCGGCGCAGGCTCCGGCATTACGCCTGGAGTAAATAGCGGCTCATGCGGACCATCATCCACCAGCGTTTTCATTGGCGAAAATTCAAAGTCATCAAGCGAGAACGGATTCGCTCCGGCAGGCTGTTCACCGGAATAGCGCTGCTGCTGGGAAGAGGCAAACTGGCGAGCCAGTTCCGCTTCTGCGGCTGAATCATCATCAGTCTGACTGGCATCATCCTGATACTCCTCGCCATAGCGGTGCTGCTGCGACTGGGCGAACTGACGCGCCAGCTCATCTTGCTGCATTGCGTCAATTTCTTCGTCACTGTACGCGTCTGTATCAAGATGCTCTTCGCGCGCTTTCTCTTCAGCCATACGTTGTGACGGCAGTTTTATGCCATACGACGCCAGCTCCCGACGAGTAGGTACGCGCACACGATTCGGACGCGGTAACTGCGGACCAATCCCCTCTTTCACCTGTGGACGCGGTGCACCGCTACCCGCAAGACTAAAGACAGGTGCTGCGGCAGCCGCACCCGCCCCTAAAGCGGCGTTTTTCACCCCGGCGGCCAGCGGCGCAACGGCAGCAACTGACTCAACGGGCGGTATGGATGCTGCCGTCGGCATAGACGGCTTAACACGTTCAGGCTCCTGAGCAGGCTCTGGAATCGGCTGATACCAGGCGGCCAGTTGCTCGCGCTCACGTGCACGTTTCTCTTCAACTTCTTCAAAATAGTAGAGTGGCGGACGAGTCGGTTTAACCTCTTCAACCACCGGCTCAGGTTCCACTACAGGCGGTTGTTCAACCGCAGGCTGCTGGAACGCGGCGTTTTGTTGAAAGGTTGATTCCGGCTGATAAACAGGTTGCTGCACGGGCTCCGGCTGATATGCAGGTTCAGGCTGCCAGTTGTGCTCCGCGGTAAATCCCTGCGGCTGCGGACTTTCTTCCACAACCGGCTGCTGCCATGGTTCATACTGCTGCTGCACCGGTGGCTGTGCGTAGTGGGCTGGCTGAGGATACCCCTCAGGCGCTGGCGCAATCACCGCATCACCGGTTTGCGGACCAGGCACGGCTTGCCAGGCCACGGCTGGGGCCGGTTGTTCCATAACCGTATTGGTCACTGGCGATGTTTGCAGCAGCGGATCAACCGGTGCGCTCCAGGCCTGAGCTGCCGTTGTCGCTGCAGCTGCGGCGGCAACTGGCTCTGTCACCGAATGACCATTCAGCAGTGGGTCAAGTTCGTCATATTCAGGCAGCGTCGCACGATTACCGGAGAACAGCACATCGTTAGGATCGGCAACAACGCCACGAGCGCTGTATTCAATTTCGTCTTCATCATCCATGCGTTTGCCGGAAAATAGCGCGGCATCAGTATGACGGCCAAGCGGGTTGGTAAATTTCTCCGCCAGACGCTTACGGCGCGCTAACGCACCGCGCAGAATACGCGCCCGACGCGATTCATGAGGTTTGCCATCAGCGGTGTCGAAAGACTCATCTTCATCTTCATATTCTTCGTCATCGACCCAGGTATCGTCGCGACGGGTACGGTTGCTGGCAAACGTCAGGATATTGAGTAACCAGCCGCCCAGTTTTTCCGCAATGCTCACCCATGACCAGCCGGTAAACAGCGTTAATCCCGCAGCCCAAATGCACAATAGCGTCAGCGTACCGCCGCTACTGTGCAGTAATGGTTGCAACGTGGTGCTGAGCAGGCTGCCGATCACGCCGCCAGAGGCAAAATACCAGATGTCATCGGCATTGATTGCGGCAAGCCCGCAGGAGGTAAGGATCAGCGCCAGAACGCCAATAATACGCAGCGAAACGGCAAAATAATCGACGTATTCGTCGCTGGCCTGGTGTCGCCATGCAAACCAGCAGCCGCCGACAATGATGACGGGAATGGTGTAGGCCATGACGCCAAAAATAAAGAACAGTGTGTCTGCCAGCCATGCTCCGGGTATTCCCCCCAGATTATGGATAGGTTCGTGCCACGCGGTTTGCGACCAACTGGGATCCGAAGGGTTAAAGCTGAGTAAGGCAGCCATCAACCAGACGGCAAAAAGGGCAATAAGGATCAGTAGCGCTTCCAGGAGTCGGCGCCCGCTGCTTAACTTCGTCAATGTGACGTCTTTGTCTTCAGTGTATTCCTGGCTCAAAAACGGCTCTCCAGGTTTCAGGCTTTTCCTGCCCGATGCTAAAACGGACAACAGCACCGGGTTGCCCCGGCACTGTTGCTGTATGGATTAACAGGAGTGTAATCAAACTGCGTCGATTTTGCACCTGTTCCGTGTTAGCGCGTCTTAATTACCAGACGATTGCTCTGTTTGACTTCTTCCATTACGACATAAGTACGTGTGTCATTCACGCCAGGCAGACGCAGCAGGGTTTCCCCCAACAGCTTACGGTACGCCGACATATCCGGTACGCGTGTTTTCAACAAATAGTCGAAATCACCGGAAACCAAATGACACTCTTGAATTTCTTCAAGTTTTTGTACTGCAGAGTTAAATTGCTCAAACACATCCGGGGCGCCACGATTCAGAGTAATCTCAACAAAAACCAGAAGTGATGCATCCAGATAATGCGGGTTTAACAGCGCTGTATAGCCCTGAATAAAACCCTGTCTTTCCAACCGACGCACACGCTCAAGGCAGGGCGTTGGTGAAAGTCCCACACGTTTAGAAAGCTCGACGTTAGAAATACGCCCATCCTTTTGCAGCTCATTAAGAATGTTACGATCGATACGGTCGAGATCTTTGCCAGGGCGCTTCTTACTATCTACCATTATTATTGTCTCTCTGTATTCCTTCCCTACTCCTGCCTGACTCTACCAACATCACTGTTCAGAGTCGCTACCCATCAAAATAAACCGCAACCCAGAGGGATTTTCGGTTTGTAATGCCTGGGCTTATGGTGAGAAGACCGTTGCCTGTCGGCGGCTATCGACATCACGAATGGCATCTGTCCACACCATGCGTAGATTTCGCTAACACGGTAAACATGGTATCTACATGCATGATTATGCAGCACATACATGACACATTTTTTTTCTTCCTTGACTGTTTTCGCAAAACAGCAGGTGATTGTCAAAGCAAAACATCGATTTTTAGTACAACATGCCAGTTATTCATTCGCAGTGATGGAAAATCGTCATTTTATCACCTTATAACTGACCGATTTTTAGTAGAAATCGTTATAGTATTACGACTTATTCCCCCGCTCATCGGTTTCTGCTATTACACAAATTGTTAACAAAATCGCCATACTCTTTTTTTACGCCTGTAAATTCCCTACAATCCTGCTCATTGCCTGCCAACAACTATGGGGATCTCATGGGCGCAACCAAACACAGTAAACTTCTTATTCTGGGCTCAGGCCCTGCGGGATATACCGCTGCGGTCTACGCTGCACGCGCTAACCTGCAACCGGTACTGATTACCGGTATGGAAAAAGGTGGTCAACTGACCACAACAACAGAAGTGGAAAACTGGCCTGGCGATCCGCACGATCTCACTGGCCCGCTGCTGATGGAGCGTATGCACGAACATGCGACCAAATTTGATACAGAAATCATTTTTGATCACATCAGCAAAGTTGATCTGCAAAACCGCCCTTTCCGTCTGACCGGCGATAGCGGAGAGTACACCTGTGACGCACTGATCATCGCTACCGGCGCTTCAGCACGTTACCTGGGCCTGCCTTCAGAAGAAGCATTCAAAGGCCGCGGCGTTTCCGCCTGCGCGACCTGCGACGGTTTCTTCTACCGTAACCAAAAAGTTGCGGTGATTGGCGGTGGCAACACTGCGGTTGAAGAAGCGCTGTATCTGGCGAATATCGCATCTGAAGTGCATTTGATTCACCGTCGCGACAGTTTCCGCGCAGAGAAAATTCTCATCAAGCGTTTAATGGATAAAGTTGAAAACGGCAACATCGTGCTGCACACCCACCGCACGCTGGAAGAAGTAACCGGCGATCAAATGGGCGTAACCGGGCTGCGCCTGCGTGATACGCAAAACACTGACAATGTGGAGTCACTTGACGTTGCCGGATTGTTTGTCGCTATCGGTCACAGCCCGAATACGGCCATTTTCGACGGTCAGCTTGAACTGGAAAACGGCTACATCAAAGTTCAGTCCGGTATTCACGGTAATGCCACACAAACCAGCATTCCGGGGGTCTTCGCAGCCGGTGACGTAATGGATCATATTTATCGCCAGGCGATCACCTCTGCGGGCACAGGCTGTATGGCCGCGCTCGATGCAGAACGTTATCTCGACGGTCTGGCGGACGCTTGCAAATAAGTTTTACAAATCAGTAACAAAAGTAAAAAAGGCGACTATAAGTCGCCTTTATTTTTGCCTCGTTGTAACATTGCCCTGCCCAAAAATTCCAATAACTCACCTGCTAAGCGTGCAATGAATAAAACCCGTCAAAAAGAGCTGACCCGCTGGTTAAAACAGCAAAGTGTAATTTCCCAACGATGGCTGAACATTTCACGCCTGTTGGGGTTCGTGAGTGGTCTGTTAATCGTCGCTCAGGCCTGGCTCATGGCCCGCATTCTGGACCATATGATCATGGCCAATATTCCCCGAGAGGCGCTGCTGCTTCCGTTCATCGTGCTGGTATTGATTTTCATCCTGCGGGCATGGGTCGTCTGGTTACGCGAACGGGTCGGGTTTCACGCAGGGCAACATATTCGCTTTGAAATTCGCCGCCAGGTGCTTGACCGTCTGCAACAGGCAGGTCCTGCCTGGATACAGGGCAAACCGGCCGGGAGCTGGGCCACGCTGATCCTGGAACAGATTGACGATATGCATGATTACTATGCACGTTATCTGCCGCAAATGGCGCTGGCAGTATGCGTCCCATTATTGATTGTGGCGGCGGTATTCCCGTCAAACTGGGTAGCCGCCCTTATTCTGCTCGGAACAGCCCCGCTGATCCCGTTATTTATGGCAATGGTCGGTATGGGCGCTGCCGATGCTAACCGCCGCAATTTTCAGGCTCTTGCCCGCCTCAGCGGTCATTTCCTCGATCGTCTGCGGGGTATGGAAACGCTAAGAATATTTGGTCGCGGTGAAGCCGAAACGGAAAGCATCCGCGCTGCGTCGCAAGATTTCCGCCAGCGCACCATGGAAGTCCTGCGCCTGGCCTTCCTGTCATCTGGTGTCCTTGAGTTCTTTACCTCTCTGTCTATTGCGCTGGTGGCGGTTTACTTCGGTTTTTCCTACCTCGGAGAGCTCGATTTCGGCCACTACGGGACGGGCGTCACGCTGGCAGCAGGCTTCCTCGCGCTCATTCTGGCGCCGGAGTTTTTCCAGCCCCTGCGCGATCTGGGCACGTTTTATCACGCCAAAGCGCAAGCCGTTGGTGCAGCTGATAGTCTGAAAACTTTCATGGAAACCCCGCTGGCTCATCCAGAGCGTGGCGACATTGAGCTGGCGACGAAAGACGCTGTTTCACTTGAGGCACACGATCTGATTATCACTTCGCCGGAAGGTAAAGTGCTGGCCGGCCCGCTCAACTTTACCCTGGCAGCCGGTCATCGCGCAGTGCTGGTTGGACGCAGCGGTTCCGGTAAAAGTTCGCTGCTTAATGTCCTGTCCGGTTTCCTCTCTTATCGGGGATCGCTGCGAATTAACGGCTTTGAACTTCGCGACCTGTCACCTGATTCCTGGCGTAAACAACTGTCATGGGTCGGGCAAAATCCGCAACTTCCTGCCGCCACGTTACGCGAAAACGTTCTGCTGGCTCGCCCCGATGCCAGCGAAGAACAGCTACAAGCCGCACTCGACAGCGCCTGGGTCAGCGAGTTTTTACCGCTGCTGCCGCAGGGCGTGGATACGCCAGTCGGCGATCAGGCGGCCCGACTTTCCGTCGGGCAAGCGCAGCGCGTTGCCGTTGCTCGCGCCTTACTCAATCCCTGTCAGTTACTGCTGCTGGACGAACCCGCCGCCAGTCTTGATGCGCACAGCGAACAACGCGTGATGCAGGCGTTGAACGCGGCATCTCGCCGCCAGACCACGCTGATGGTGACGCACCAGTTGGAAGATCTTGCCGACTGGGACGCTATCTGGGTGATGCAGGACGGACAGATCGTTGAACAAGGTACCTGGACCGAACTTAGCTCAGCCAACGGGGCTTTTGCGACATTACTGGCTCATCGTCAGGAGGACATCTAAATGCGCGCTTTGCTACCTTATCTGACGCTGTATAAACGTCACAAATGGATGTTAACGCTGGGGATCGTTCTGGCGATCGTCACGCTGCTGGCAAGTATTGGTTTGCTGACGCTTTCAGGGTGGTTCCTGTCGGCTTCTGCGGTGGTTGGCGTCACCGGAATTTACAGCTTTAACTATATGCTCCCTGCCGCAGGCGTACGCGGCGCAGCGATCACCCGCACCGCGGGGCGTTATTTCGAACGACTGGTCAGCCATGACGCAACGTTCCGTGTGCTGCAGCATTTGCGTATTTATACCTTCAGCAAACTACTGCCGCTCTCTCCTGCGGGCCTGTCCCGTTATGGACAGGGTGAATTACTTAACCGCGTGGTGGCTGATGTCGACACGCTCGATCATCTGTACTTGCGCGTGATCTCCCCGCTGGTAGGGGCTTTTGTCGTCATCATGGTGGTCACGCTGGGGCTAAGCGTTCTCGATTTCACGCTGGCTATCACCCTCGGCAGTATTATGCTGCTGACCTTATTTATTCTGCCCCCACTCTTTTATCAGGCAGGCAAAAGCACCGGACAAAGTCTGACGCATCTGCGTGGGCAATATCGTCAGCAGTTAACCTCCTGGCTACAGGGCCAGGCTGAATTGACCATTTTTGGCGCCAGTGAACGCTACCGCGCTCAAATGGAAGCCACCGAGTTGCAATGGCACGAAGCCCAGAGACGCCAGTCTGAATTAACGGCGTTGTCGCAGGCGGTCATGCTGTTAGTCGGCGCGCTGGCAGTGATTATGATGCTATGGATGGCCTCAGGCGGCGTGGGCGGTAACACCCAGCCAGGCGCACTGATCGCGCTGTTTGTCTTCTGTGCACTAGCCGCGTTCGAAGCGTTAGCGCCTGTCACCGGCGCGTTTCAGCATCTCGGCCAGGTTATTGCCTCTGCGCTGCGCATCACCGAACTGACCGAACAGCAGCCAGAAGTGACCTTCCCGGATGCGGTTTCCTCGATTTCAGAGCAGGTAACCCTTACGCTACGCGATGTGTCATTCAGCTATCCAGGACAGGCGCAAAAGGCGCTCGATACACTTTCCCTGCAGGCCAACCCCGGTGAACACATTGCGATTCTCGGTCGCACCGGCTGTGGTAAGTCAACGTTATTGCAATTGTTAACCCGCGCATGGGATCCGCAGAGTGGCGAGATTCTGATTAACGAACAGCAAATTGCGACCCTTAGTGAAGCCACGCTGCGCCAGAGTATCAGCGTCGTGCCACAGCGCGTGCATCTGTTCAGCGCTACGCTTCGCGATAACCTGTTGCTGGCGGCACCGCACGCCGGCGATGACGCATTAACCGCGATGTTGTGCCGCGTCGGTCTGGACAAACTGCTTGAGGATGATGGACTCAACGCCTGGCTGGGCGAAGGCGGTCGTCAGCTTTCTGGCGGCGAGCTCCGTCGTCTGGCTATCGCCCGCGCCTTATTGCACGATGCTCCGCTGATGCTGCTGGATGAACCCACCGAAGGGTTGGATGCCACAACGGAAAGTCAAATGCTTGAATTAATTAGCGATGTCATGCGCAACAAAACCGTATTAATGGTTACACATCGTCTGCGTGGGCTGTCACGTTTTGATCAAATAATAGTAATGGACAACGGACAAATTATTGAGCAAGGTAATCACGCAGATCTGTTAGCCAGGCAGGGGCGTTATTACCAGTTTAAGCAACGTCTGTAAGCTATTATTGAACGATCAAACTCGCGTAGTGGAGTTTCGCTGTCATGCGCCTGGTGCAACTGTCCCGCCATTCCATAGCCTTCCCGTCACCGGAAGGCGCTTTACGCGAGCCTAACGGTTTATTGGCGCTTGGCGGCGATCTCAGCCCTGCCCGCCTGCTGATGGCCTATCAGCGCGGTATTTTCCCATGGTTTTCACCTGGCGACCCCATCCTTTGGTGGTCGCCCGATCCGCGCGCCATTCTTTGGCCCGAGAAATTTCACCTCAGCCGCAGCATGAAACGCTTTCATAAAAATTCGCCTTATCGCGTGACGCTCAATTACGCGTTTGGTCAGGTGATTGAAGGCTGCGCGAATGACCGGGAAGAAGGCACCTGGATAACGCATGATGTGGTGGATGCTTACCATCGCCTGCACGAACTGGGGCATGCCCACTCAATTGAGGTGTGGCGACAAAATGAATTAGTGGGCGGTATGTATGGCGTGGCGCAAGGTACGCTGTTTTGTGGCGAATCGATGTTCAGCCGTCAGGAAAATGCGTCCAAAACCGCACTGCTTGTTTTTTGCGCTGAATTTATCCGTCAGGGCGGAAAATTAATCGACTGCCAGGTATTAAATAGCCACACAGCCTCGCTGGGCGCCGTCGAAACACCGCGTCGGGAGTACCTTGAGCACCTGAGCAGACTGCGCCAGCAGCGGCTACCGAGCCATTTCTGGATTCCCAGGATGTTATTTTCACCTCAGGAGTGAATGTTTTCGGCACATTTTTTGTCGGGGTGTTATAATTGTCGCGCAGAGTTGGTTTAGCCCATTACCCCGCCGCCGTTAAGGAACAGTTCGCGTCAGGCAACGCCTATCGTTTATCTCCTCGTTCCCTTACACGTTGCGCTTTAAGTGCGGCTTTGCCGTGTGTGGATAGAGTAATGCGCCAAACCCGATTTGCTGTGTTTTAAACGCACAAATCTTTACTTATTAAAAGAACTTCGGCATTATCTTGCCGGTTCAAATTACGGTAGTGATACCCCAGAGGATTAGATGGCCAAAGAAGACAATATTGAAATGCAGGGTACCGTTCTCGATACGTTACCTAATACCATGTTCCGCGTAGAGTTAGAAAACGGTCACGTGGTTACTGCACACATCTCCGGTAAAATGCGTAAAAACTATATCCGCATCCTGACGGGCGACAAAGTGACTGTTGAGCTGACCCCGTACGACCTGAGCAAAGGCCGCATTGTCTTCCGTAGTCGCTGATTGTTTTTAACGCCCGAATGGCGTCCAGATAATAAAAGGTCGGTTTAACCGGCCTTTTTTGTGGACTGAGGCCTGGTATTTAATCCTCAATCATCCGCGCATATTCTTCCGTTAAGAAATCCACTAATGCGCGCACTGACGGTAATAATCCCCTGCGTGAAGGAAAGACTGCGTGAATAATTTCTCGCTTAGGTTCCCAACCATCGAGCAACGCCACCAACTCACCCGCAGCTAATTGATCTTTTACCATCAACTGTGGAAGTTGAACAACACCTACTCCGGCGACTGCGGCTTCGCGTAACGCCAGCATATCGGTGGTGATCATACGCGGCGTGAAATGCACCTCCGCCCGCGCGCCCTGCGGGCCGAATAACTCCCAACGATGCACATGTTTACCAGAGGCCAGACTCAAACCTGGCCAACGGGTCAGCTCTGCCGGAGAGTGTAGCGCCCCCATCTGCTCAATTAACTGCGGGCTGGCATACAAGCGATGTCCTCTGTCCGCCAGGACGCGCATCACCAGGTCGCTATCCTCAAATGGCCGAGGTCTGACGCGAATCGCCACATCCAGACCTTCTCCAACGACGTCAACACGACGGTTCGTGGCCTCCAGTTGTACTGATACGTCAGGATAACGTGCCATAAAACGGGCAAGCATTGGCCCGATATGCACATGCAGCAACGTAACAGGACAAGTCAGCTTCACAACGCCACGCGGTTCAACCTGTAACGCGGCAATGGCATCCTGCGCCGCCTGCGCCTCCACCAGCATCGCCTTACAGTGTTCGTAAAAGGTTTGCCCGACTTCAGTCACGTTAAATTGCCGGGTGGTTCGCTGAATCAGTCGTACCCCCAGCCTCTCTTCAAGTTGCGCTATCCGTCGGCTCAGTTTTGATTTTGGTTCATCAAGCGCCCGACCCGCCGCCGCGAATCCCCCTTCCTCTACAACATGCACAAACCATGCAAAATCATTGAGATCCGGCCTTGCCATTTTATTGTCCTATTTTTGAGACAGTGAGAGCTATTTTAGCTACTACTCAGCTCGCTGTCATGAATATAAGCTTATTCACATCAAAACAACGCCACTGAGGAGACACATATGAAACAAGTAACAGGCATCTACACCGCACCTCGCCCACACTGGGTTGGCGATGGATTTCCGGTTCGCTCGATGTTCTCTTACCAGTCTCATGCTGAGCAATTAAGCCCGTTCCTGCTGCTTGATTACGCGGGTCCGCATACGTTCACGCCGGGTAACGAAAAACGCGGCGTAGGTGAACACCCTCACCGCGGTTTTGAGACGGTGACTATCGTTTACAGCGGCGAAGTTGAACACCGTGATTCAACCGGTCGCGGCGGCATTATCGGCCCTGGCGATGTGCAGTGGATGACCGCTGGTGCAGGAATATTACACGAAGAGTTCCACTCCCCGGAATTTACCCGTCAGGGCGGTGAACTGGAAATGGTGCAACTGTGGGTCAATCTGCCGGCAAAAAACAAAATGGCCGTACCGGGTTATCAGGGCATCAGCAGCGATGTTATTCCCACAGTCGCCTTGCCCGATGATGCAGGCAGCGTTCGTGTGATCGCGGGCAGCTATCAGGATACGAAAGGCCCGGCACACACCTTTTCACCGCTGAACGTCTGGGATATGCGCCTGCAACGTAATCATCCGCTGACGTTGTCCCAGTCTGAAGGGTGGAGCACCGCTCTGGTGGTATTAAAAGGGAATATCACCGTAAACGGCACCACGCCTGCCGGCGAAGCACAACTGGTAGTGCTAAGCCAGCAGGGGAAAACGCTACACATTGAAGCCACCAGCGACGCCAGCGTGCTGCTGCTGTCTGGCGAACCATTGAACGAGCCGATTGTAGGTTACGGTCCGTTTGTGATGAATACGAAACAAGAAATCGCTGAAGCCGTCCGCGATTTTAACTCCGGCCGCTTTGGCCAAATCTGAATCGAAGGAGAAGAATATGTCCAGTCCTGCAAACTTTAATGGTTCACGTCCGGTCATCGATGTGAATGATTCCGTCATGCTGCTTATCGATCATCAGAGTGGGCTGTTCCAGACCGTCGGCGATATGCCAATGCCGGAACTGCGTGCGCGTGCCGCCGCGCTGGCTAAAATCGCAACCCTGGCGAAGATGCCGGTAATTACCACGGCATCGGTACCGCAGGGGCCTAACGGCCCGTTGATCCCAGAGATCCATGCCAATGCGCCACATGCCCAATACGTAGCACGTAAAGGCGAAATCAACGCCTGGGATAACGAAGACTTCGTGAAAGCGGTCAAAGCTACGGGTCGTAAGACGCTGATTATCGCCGGTACGATCACCAGCGTGTGCATGGCTTTCCCGGCCATCAGCGCGGTTGCGGAGGGCTACAAGGTCTTCGCAGTGATCGACGCTTCCGGTACTTACAGCAAAATGGCGCAGGAAATCACCCTGGCACGTGTTGTTCAGGCTGGCGTGATACCGATGGATACCGCCGCCGTCGCTTCTGAAATTCAGGGAACATGGAACCGTGAAGACGCCGCTGAATGGGCGGAAGTGTATACCAAAATCTTCCCGGCTTATCAGTTGCTGATCGAGAGCTATAGCAAGGCCCAGGAAGTCGTGACCAACGGCGAAAAACTGGACTCGCAGCGCTAATCATATTCTCCGCGCCTGTCCGGGCGGAGGAATATGTACATTGCGTAACCAAACGAGAGTTAACACGTAAATTCTGCTTGACCGTTTTAGCGCAACTCCCTATAGTAGCGCCCCGTTGCCCCCCAAGCGGTCAGGCAGCAATACAATATGGTGAGGTGTCCGAGTGGCTGAAGGAGCACGCCTGGAAAGTGTGTATACGGCAACGTATCGGGGGTTCGAATCCCCCCCTCACCGCCATATTCGAGAAAGAGCTCGTACGTAAGTACGGGCTTTTTTTTCGCATGTTGCATTTGCCGCCGGATGCAGCGCATGCGCCTTATCCGGCCTACATTTCAACATCTCTGCGTAGCCTGATAAGCGTAGCGCCATCAGGCATGTCGGTTATTGTCGGCTGAGCAGTGTTAACACTTCGTAATGCGCGGTATGTGGGAACATATCAAAAAGTTGGACGCGTTCAATGCGATATCCAGGCAACTCGCGGATATCCTTCGCCATGGTTTGTGCATTACAGCTGGAGTAAACGATAAAACGCGGCGCCATGCGGGAAAGAAAATCGCACAGCGGCTTCCCAATCCCCCGACGAGGCGGATTCACCAGCACCAGGTCCGGCACTTCTCCCTGCGCGGTAGCAAACTGGGTTGAATCCAGCGCCTGAAAATGCAGATTCTTCAAACCAAGCTCCTGCGCCGACTGTTTCGCGCAAGTAATGGCCTCTGGCGCAATTTCAATACCCGTCAGTTTCATCTGCGGCGTGGCGCAGTGCAAACCAAAACCCCCGACGCCGCAAAACAGATCCCACATGTGATTAACCGGAAGCTGACGCACCCAGTCGCGCGCCGTGGCATATAAATGCCCAGCCACCACGGGGTTGGTCTGGAAGAAGCTCTGTGGGCGTATCCACAATGGCACATCGTTAAAGCGTTCAGCCAGCGCCTGTTGTTCCGTCAGGAAGATTTCGCTCTCCCCTTCCATAATCGCCATATGCACAGGTTGAATATTGGCGGTGATCACTTTTAATTGCGGAAGCTGGGCCTGTAACCATGGCAGCGCCGTACTCAGTTGTGCCAGTTTCGCATCGGAGCGCAGAACAAAACGCAGCATCATACCGCCATCAAACCGGCTTTCCGTTAACAGCAGATATTTCAGCTCCCCGCGTTTGCGCGCCACGTTATAGGGCGTCAACCCCGCACGGGCGATAAACGGTTTAAGTGCAGCAAACACCGGCGCAAAAGACTCAGGATAGAGCGGACACTCGCACAAATCCTCCGGCGTACCGTCACGATGCAGCATCCCCAGCAGCGGTTTTTCCACGCTGCCGCTGACCACCATTTTAGCTTTATTACGAAAAGCGCTCTCCGGGCCGCTGACCGGCGCGCACCATTCTCCGACCGGATAAGCGGCCAGCAGATTCTGCAGATCGGCTGTTTTGGCGAAGAGTTGATCGGCGACAGGCTGCGTTATCCACTGACAAGAGCGGCAGCGTTCGGCGTCATAAAGTGCGCACTGCATACAAAAACCTACAAATTAACAGGGGGCGAAGATTATACACGTTATTGCAAGCGGAAGAACCGCCTGCTGGACGCAGGAACAAACAGCAGTAGCAACACCAGCATATCCGGTAATTTTTGCATCACCAGCGTATGCAGGATTTCACGTCTGGACTCTCCCGCAATACTGAACAGTTCCGGATATCCATAGCCCAATGAGGCCGCCCACAGATAGACGCTGGCGATAATCTGGGTCAGTAGATAGACCCAGCGTGCCCAGTTCCGACCTTTAACCAGCGAAAATGCGCAGTAAATTTCGATAAACAGCAGCACCAGGCTACCCAGAAACACCAGCGTCAAATTCCAGGTCTGGACGCTGCGATGAATAAACTCGCTGGTTCCGCGAAACCCGAGCGTATTAAAAATCATCAACAGATCGAGACAGCGGATCATGATAATAGCCAGCGCCGCCACCTGCACTAAAGTAGGGACGTTTAAACGGGCATGTGATGTGGATGATTTCTTAAAAAATCCCAACGCGTCGTCTTCCATGAAAACGGCGCAGCCACCGCAGCTGCGCCGTATAGACAGGTTGGCAGATTTTAGTTTTTTCAGCCGCGTCTTGCACGTTGGATATCGCGAATCCGTTGTTTTTCTGTTCGCGCCATCAGATACCACGCGATAAATCCGATAATTCCTACTACGCCAAGTATCAACGTCGCCAGCGCGTTGATCTCCGGATTGACCCCCATACGTACGCTGGAGAACACCAGCATGGGTAACGTTGTGGCGCCAGGACCAGAGACAAAACTGGCAATGACCAGGTCATCGAGCGACAGCGTAAAGGCCAGTAACCACCCTGAGATCACCGCCGGCATAATCATCGGCAGCGTGATGACGAAAAAAACCTTCAGCGGCGTGGCACCAAGATCCATCGCCGCTTCCTCAATGGAGTGATCCAGTTCGCGTAAACGCGAGGAAATCACTACCGCCACGTACGCTGTACAGAATGTGACGTGCGCCAGCCAGATGGTCAACATACCGCGATCCGCTGGCCAGCCGATGGCGTGCGCCAAAGCCACAAACAGCAGCAGCAGCGACAAACCGGTAATGACATCCGGCATCACCAGCGGTGCGGTGATCATAAAGGCGAAACCATTTGATCCACGAAAACGACCAAAGCGCACCATCACCACGGCGGCGATGGTACCGAGAATTGCCGCCATCGTCGCAGCACAGGCGGCAATCGTTAAGCTCATGCCGACGGCGCTTATCATCGCGCTATCGTGGAAAAGCTCACCATACCAACGCGTTGACCACCCCGCCCAGACCGTCACCAGCTTGGAGCTGTTAAACGAATAGATAACCAACATCAGCATCGGCGCGTACAGGAAGGTAAAACCCAGTACCAGGATAAAAATACGCCACGGCGAGCGAACGACCGGTAAGTTATTCATCCGTGTTCCCCCACGCTTTTTTGCTGATATTTATGGAACCACATGATCGGCACAATCAGTAACAGCAGCATAATAATGGCGACGGCAGAAGCCACCGGCCAGTCTCGGTTATTGAAAAACTCCTGCCAAAGCACGCGCCCAATCATGATGCTGTCCGGGCCGCCCAGCAGTTCCGGGATCACAAACTCTCCAACCGCCGGGATAAACACCAGCATTGACCCGGCGATAATCCCGCCCTTGGTCAACGGCACGATCACGCTAAAGAAGGTTTTCAATGGTCGGGCGCCTAAATCCAGTGCCGCTTCCACCAGCGAGTAATCAATACGCGTCAGCGCGGTATAAATCGGCAGCACCATAAAGGGCAAATAGGCGTAAACAATACCGATATAGACCGCCAGATTGGTGTGCAGAATCGTCAACGGTTGGTCGATAACGCCCAGCCACATCAAAACGTTGTTCAGGACACCGTTATTTTTCAGGATCCCCATCCAGGCGTATACGCGAATCAAAAATGACGTCCAGGACGGCAGGATCACCAGCAGCAACAGAATATTGCGTGTCGAGGGTTTGCTGTGCGCGACCGCCCATGCCAGCGGATATCCCAACAGCAGGCAACAGACAGTCGAAATCCCCGCTACCTGCAAAGATTGCAGATACGCATCAAAATAGAGCGGATCGTCCGTCAGTTGCAGGAAATTGCCTAAATTGAGGGTGATGGATAACTGATCGTCAGCCCATGAAATGAGGTCGGTATACGGCGGAATAGCCCGCGCCATTTCAGCCAAACTGATTTTGAAGACGATCAGAAACGGCAGCAGAAACAGGAGCATCAGCCACACATACGGCAGCGCGATGACCAGCTTGCGCCCGTGCTTCATTTGCAGCCGCGACATAAACAGCGTGAAACGCCCCACGTTATCCACGCGCGCCGGAGGTTCAAGTGTACTCATCTTCGCTCCTTAAACCGTCAACACCACACAGCTGTCCGCATCCCAACATAAACGGACTTCGTCACCCCAGGTGGGTAATCCCTTGCGATAACGATGTTCATTTTGTAGCTGAGCGCTCAGCATCTGGCCACTTTTCAAGCGTACGTGGTACACCGACAAATCACCCAGATAGGCAATGTGCACCACTTCGCCTACCGCGAAGTTATATCCCTCTGGCGGAGGGGCTTCGCAGAGCATGATTTTTTCCGGGCGCAGCGCAACATACACCGGGACGTTATCGACAACGGAAGCGTCTGCGTCCACTTTCAGCGGATGTACCAATCCTGGAGACTCAATAACCAGACCATCCTCCTGACGTTCTTTCAGCAGCCCCTCAAAGACGTTAACCGAACCGATAAATTCTGCACTGTAACGCGTAGTCGGATGCTCGTAGATCTCTTCAGGCTCGCCGATCTGGACAAATTTGCCACGGTTCATGATCGCAATGCGGCCCGCCATCGTCATGGCTTCTTCCTGATCGTGCGTCACCATCACGCAGGTCACGCCGACACGTTCAAGGATATCCACCACTTCCAGTTGCATGCGGTCACGGAGCTTTTTATCCAGCGCCCCCATCGGTTCATCCAACAACAGCAGCTTCGGGCGTTTCGCCAGGCTACGCGCCAACGCCACGCGCTGACGCTGACCGCCAGAAAGCTGATGCGGCTTACGTTTGGCGAACTCCTGCATATGCACCAGGCCCAGCATCTCATTCACCCGACTGGCGATTTCAGTCTTTGGCAGCTTGTCCTGCTTGAGGCCAAAGGCAATGTTCTGCTCTACCGTCATGTGCGGAAACAGTGCATAGGACTGAAACATCATATTAATCGGACGCAGATAAGGCGGGACATGCGCTAAATCGACGCCATCAAGCATAATTTGCCCGGTTGTTGGCTGTTCAAATCCCGCCAGCATCCGCAACAGGGTCGATTTACCGCAGCCGGACGCCCCGAGCAGAGCAAATATTTCACCTTTGTAGATAGTAAGATTGACGTCATCAACGGCATGCTGACCGTCAAAGGACTTGGTCAGGTTGCGAATTTCAAGCAGCGGGGTCAGCGCCTTGCGGATTTTCGCTTGTGGGCGTGGGGTTGCATCATTCAATTAGGCGCTCTCCGGCATAAAACAAAGAAACGGTGCAAATAACGCACCACAGTGGTGCGTATTGCCGGGTTATATGTGTCCGGGATCAACACTGCCCGGCAGGCGTAAATCCTGCCGGGTCACGTCCCGTACATCGGGTTATTTCCCGCTTTTTACCTTCGTCCAGGCGCGAGTACGTACACGGTCGATCTTCGGATCCTGTACTTTCAGCGTGAACAGCTTGGCGCGAACATCGGCAGGCGGGTAAATGCCCGGGTTGTCGCGCACGTCCTGGCTGACCAGTGCTGTCGCTTCTTTGTTGGCATTGGCATAGAACACGTGGTCAGAAATATGCGCAATTACATCAGGGCGCAGCAGGTAGTTGAGGAACTGATAGGCTTCGTCTTTGTTTTTCGCATCGGCTGGCATCGCGAACACATCAAAGAAGGCCATCGCACCTTCCTTAGGAATTGAGAAGGAAATATTGACGCCATTTTTCGCTTCTTTCGCCCGGTTTGCCGCCTGCCATACATCCCCGGCCCAGCCAATCGCCACGCAGGTATCACCGTTTGCCAGGTCGTTAATGTACTGCGAGGAGTGGAAGTAGCGAATATTCGGGCGCAGTTTCAACAGCAGATCGGTTGCCGGTCCGGTGTAATCATCCGCTTTGGTACTGTTTGGATCTTTACCCAAATAATTCAGCACGGTGGCAAACACTTCTTCGGGCGCGTCGAGGAAAGAGACGCCGCAGCTTTTGAGTTTTTCCAGATTTTCTGGCTTGAGGATCAAATCCCAGCTATTAACCGGCGCATCCGGCCCCAGTACCGCTTTCACTTTATCCACGTTATAGCCAATACCGGTTGTTGCCCACATATACGGCATCGCAAACTTGTTGTCCGGATCGTGTTTACCCACCAGCTTCAGCAATTCAGGATCGAGGTTTTTCCAGCCAGGCAATTTGCTCTTATCCAGCGGCTGGAAGACGCCCGCGGTCAGTTGACGCTCAAGGAAACTGGCGGATGGAACGACAAGGTCAAAGCCGGTACTGCCAGCCATGAGCTTACCTTCCAGCACTTCATTGGAATCAAATACGTCATAGATAACTTTAATTCCGGTCTCTTTTTCAAAATTAGCCACCGTATCCGGGGCAATATAATCAGACCAGTTATAAATATGCAGCGTTTTTTGTTCAGCAGCGAGCGTGCCAGCAGAGATGGCCATCAGAGCACCCGCAACCAGGCCTGGTAACCATCGTTTATTTAAGGCGGTCATAATCTCTTTCCTTCTGAAAGTTCGTTAACAAACGAACAAAAATGTCACACTCTAATGATATGCAAGAAACGTGCATATTCTTTCAAGCGGCACCAATGAAAAGAGAGGCCTCTCCTCACGCCGCTATTGCGCGCTGGTATCCCCCCATGCATTCATATGCATTGTGGCCACAGGTCAGGCCACAAGGGGCTGTTTGAATGATGACGTTGATAAGCTTCGCAAGAATAACTTTAGCCAGGATTTGTGGATATAGCCCAGATTAAAAAACGTCTTTTATCAATTTTTTATGCATGAATTGTCTATGACATACAGCGGAAGGCGCTGAATGGAGGTGAATAATTCTTTAATGAACGGTTAAATGCAGAATAAAAACAGGCAATACGCAACCGCTTTGGCAGTGGCTGCGCAATATATGTCCAGATTCAGGAAGAATTAATGGAGGAAATGAACTTCGGCGTTGCTGTTTTGCGCATCTTCTTCAGCGTTAAATAACAGCTGATGCGCACCGGCCTCGAGGATCACCATCGATATTTGCTCTTCACTCTGGCGAACAAAATATTCGAACTGCTCAAACGTCACGCCCGGGATAACGGATAAAGACTGGCAGACCACCAGCTTTGGCAGATTATCATCCTGCATATCCAGAAAGGCTTTCACCGTCAGTGAACTGGCGTTAATCGCAGACAGATCGGCGGCCAGCGGCAGTAGTGCAGAAGGTCTGACTTCTGCCATCGCGGAAAACAGAATGACGTTATCGACCAAATCAACTTTTGCATCAAAGATGCCGTCAAAATTCTGCATGTGCGGCAAATGCAGCGCCTGACAGGTATCGCATTCAAAAAAACTCATGCCCAGGTCGTCGAGCCATTGACGCAACGTATCCAGAGTGGGAACGACCAGTGATGTCATAATAATGTGCGACCTCTATTGATGAAAAAAATACCGGCACAGCTTACGCAAAAAGAGCGTGTCATACTACGATCGCAATCGATATTGTGCTTAGCCGCCGATTTTAAGGCAAAATTCAGGCGTAGCGTGACGCTCAATCCACTGGATCATCTTGCCGGCAATGTCTATTCCGGTAGTTTTCTCCACCCCTTCCAGGCCAGGAGAAGCGTTGACCTCCATGACCAGCGGCCCACGTTCAGCACGCAGAATATCAACGCCAGCAACGTCCAGACCCATTGTCTGAGCGGCTTTGAGCGCAATTTCCCTTTCGCGCGGCGTGATATTCGCAATAGTGGCAACCCCACCGCGATGGAGATTAGAACGAAAATCACCTTCTTTGGCCCGGCGCTCAATGGCGGCCACCACCTCGTCACCGACCACGAAACAGCGAATATCTCGCCCTTTCGCTTCTTTGATATATTCCTGAACCAGAATATGAGCATTTAACCCACGAAAGGCATCCACCACGCTTTCTGCGGCCTGGCGCGTTTCCGCCAGTACCACGCCGATCCCCTGCGTACCTTCAACCAGTTTCACCACCAGCGGCGCGCCGCCAACCATGTCAATCATGTCGCTGGTATCGTCCGGAGAGTGAGCAATCCCGGTGATGGGTAAATCGATCCCCTGACGCGCCAGCAACTGCAGCGAACGCAGCTTATCGCGCGCACGCGTAATCGCTACCGACTCATTCAGCGGATAGCTACCCAGCATCTCAAACTGGCGCAACGCCGCGGTACCATAAAAGGTAATCGCTGAACCAATCCTTGGGATCACTGCATCGAAATGAGGAAGCTGGCGGCCCTTGTAATGAATAGAGGACGCCGCCGGGCTGATGTTCATATAGCAAGAAAGGGGATCGATAATTTCAACCAGGTGACCACGCTGCATCGCCGCTTCACGCAGGCGCTTACAAGAATAGAGCGTTCCGTCCCGGGACAAAATGGCAATTTTCACCCTGCACCTCTCTGAATGACCTGGTAAAAGCTGGCGTATCATACACTGCGTTAAAATCTTTAGCGCGTAGCCCATCCCTGTTTATGCAAATATTCCAGGATAAAGGGACGACTTTCTTTAATGATGGTGCGGCGAATATGGTCGCTCCAGGTGTCACGGCGCGTATTGCTCCCGCGGGTCAGATAGTACTGCGCGAGCTGCTCATCATATTGCGATAAAACGTCTTTGTTGAGTGGCTGATACTGATTTTCGTGCACCACAAGCGACGCTGGCAATCGCGGCTTGATATCCGGGTTATCAGCAGGCCAGCCGAGGCATAGCCCAAACAACGGCAGAACATGTTGCGGAAGCTTCAGCAGTTCAGTGACCGGCTCAATGTTATTTCGCAGACCGCCAATAAACACGCCGCCAAGCCCCAAAGACTCTGCCGCCGTCAGCGCATTTTGCGCCATCATCGCGGTATCAACAACGCCCAGTAGCAGCTGTTCCGCCAGCCCGAGTTGCGCGTCAGGGCAAATCTGCAAATGGCGATTAAAGTCAGCGCAAAACACCCAGAACTCGGCGGCCTGCGCCACATGTTTTTGTCCGCCGGATAAAGTAGCCAGTGATTCGCGCAGAGCGTTATCCGTTATGCGAACGATGGATGTGCATTGTAAAAAACTGGAGCTTGAGGTCCCCTGAGCGGCGGCAATAATCACCTCCCGCTGCGCATCCGAAATGGCATCATCGGTGAAATGGCGAATGGAACGGTGGCTACGAAGTAAATCAATGGTTGGCGTCATCTCTTTTTTCTCTGTCTGAACGTGAAGAATCACCGGGGGTTCGTGACATCAGCTGCGGCGCAACCAGTTGAGCAATACGCCACGTTAATACCACCGCGGCGGGAAGCATCAGCAGCACACCCAGAAATATCATCACCACGCAGGCTAACGGACTGCCAAGCGGTGCGGGTAAAGTGAGGTAATCGTTAAGCGATAGCAGCGCCAGCGATAACAAAACCATCCCGATTATTTCCAGCATCAATACGCTTTTGGGTAATGCACCAATTGTGCGCATAAGCGGCCTCCCGGCGAAATGGCTTTCATTATAAAACGTTCCGGCTTGTCGTGTTTAACAGTTATAGCTTGAGGATATCAAAGCAACAGGCTGAACCTGCTTTTCATCTGTCACAAATCGCGGCATCATAACAAGTATTGCCATCCGGCCTGATAAGTTCGAGGAGAGAGAGATGTTTGCCGTTATTTTTGGTCGTCCAGGGTGCCCGTATTGTGTGCGCGCAAAAGAATTAGCAGAAAAATTAAGCAATGAGCATGACGATTTTAACTTCCGCTACATTGATATCCATGCCGAAGGTATTACGAAAGCCGATCTGGAAAAGACGGTAGGTAAGCCAGTTGAAACCGTTCCGCAGATTTTTGTTGATCAAAAACACATCGGCGGCTGCACGGATTTTGAAGCGTGGGCAAAAGAGAACATGAATCTGTTCGCCTGATAGCCGTTTCTACGCCCTCCGCTGGAGGGCGTCTTCAGTTCTTTTTCCGTCGATGATGCTGATTGAACAAGTTGCTGATAAACAAAAAACACAATGCGCCAAGCGCGCACCAAAACACCGCACTAAACAACCACGCCAGCTCTTGCCACAACGAACGCGTCGGCATAAAAACGAACCGCATCAGTAACAGACAGCACGGCGCCGCCAACATGGCACCAAGAAGGGGTTTGAGCACCTCCCGACGATGGGAGAAAAAGCTTGCTGCAGCACCAGGCAGGATAAAAAACAACAATC
Source organism: Citrobacter sp. S46_ASV_140 (assembly GCF_018919545.1). Taxonomy (NCBI): domain Bacteria; kingdom Pseudomonadati; phylum Pseudomonadota; class Gammaproteobacteria; order Enterobacterales; family Enterobacteriaceae; genus Citrobacter; species Citrobacter sp. S46_ASV_140. Next base: position 20,701 of record NZ_JAHLRC010000027.1, on the reverse strand, counting down.
CGACCTCAGGATGCCCTGCCGCTCTGAATGCCCCTTTCACGTTCAGCGTTAATGAAAGACACACCACAATAAAGAGCACAAAGCAGCAGACCGCACCCGCCCAACTTTGCTTATGTTTCAATTGTTCCTCCTGACACATTCTCTATCGAACACTCTTTTCGCCCGCAGGCGTCCAGTCAGATAAAGTAACCAGGCATTCCATGCCAAAAACACACTCACACGATTCTTATAGCCGTTGATACGTAATGAGATTAAACTAACCGCATATATTGTTATGCTGCATTATTCGGGGCTGTGTACGAAGCTGTCGCCCCTTAATTTCTGGCAAAAACATTAGCGTAAATTGCCATTTCTTTCAATAGCTTACTAGTAAACAAGAAGTTAGTCTCCGTGAATATAAACGTCGCAGATTTGTTAAATGGGAATTACATCCTGTTATTATTTGTGGTCCTGGCACTGGGCCTGTGTCTGGGTAAGTTACGTCTGGGTTCAGTCCAACTCGGTAATTCCATTGGCGTTTTAGTGGTGTCCCTATTATTAGGTCAACAGCACTTTAGTATTAACACCGATGCATTAAATCTCGGCTTTATGCTGTTTATTTTTTGTGTCGGTGTCGAAGCCGGTCCCAACTTTTTTTCGATTTTTTTTCGCGATGGGAAAAATTATCTAATGCTTGCTCTGGTGATGGTCGGCAGCGCCATGCTGATCGCCCTGGGGCTGGGTAAGCTATTTGGCTGGGACATCGGCCTGACGGCAGGTATGCTGGCCGGCTCGATGACCTCAACGCCGGTGCTGGTCGGCGCGGGTGACACCTTGCGCCATTCCGGAATGTCGGGGACATCGCTTTCAACCGCCCTCGATAACCTGAGCCTCGGTTATGCGCTCACCTATTTGATTGGTTTGGTCAGTCTGATTGTTGGCGCGCGCTACCTGCCGAAACTTCAGCATCAGGATCTGCAAACCAGCGCCCAACAAATCGCACGTGAACGGGGTCTGGACACTGATGCCAACCGTAAGGTTTATCTGCCGGTAATTCGTGCCTATCGCGTTGGCCCGGAACTGGTGGCATGGGCCGATGGCAAAAATCTGCGCGAGCTGGGTATCTATCGCCAGACCGGTTGTTACATTGAACGCATCCGTCGCAACGGCATCCTGGCCAACCCGGATGGCGACGCGGTACTGCAAATGGGCGATGAGATAGCCCTGGTGGGTTATCCTGATGCACATGCCCGCCTCGATCCCAGCTTCCGTAATGGTAAAGAGGTGTTCGATCGCGATCTGCTCGATATGCGCATCGTCACTGAAGAGATTGTGGTGAAAAATCACAATGCCGTTGGCCGCCGCCTGGCCCAGTTGAAGCTGACCGATCACGGCTGTTTTCTCAACCGCGTGATCCGTAGCCAGATTGAAATGCCTATCGATGACAACGTCGTGCTTAATAAAGGCGACGTGCTGCAGGTCAGTGGAGATGCTCGCCGCGTCAAAACCATTGCCGATCGTATCGGCTTCATTTCCATTCACAGTCAGGTGACCGATCTGCTGGCCTTCTGCGCCTTCTTTATCATCGGTCTGATGATCGGGATGATCACCTTCCAGTTCAGTAATTTCAGCTTCGGCATCGGGAATGCGGCTGGACTGCTGTTCGCCGGGATCATGCTGGGCTTCCTGCGTGCCAACCATCCAACGTTTGGCTATATCCCACAGGGGGCGCTGAACATGGTCAAAGAGTTTGGCCTGATGGTATTTATGGCAGGCGTCGGTTTAAGCGCGGGCAGCGGCATTGGCAATGGCCTTGGCGCCGTGGGTGGGCAAATGCTGATTGCCGGCCTGGTTGTCAGCCTGGTGCCGGTTGTCATCTGTTTCTTATTCGGTGCTTACGTATTGCGCATGAACCGCGCCCTGCTTTTTGGCGCCATGATGGGCGCGCGTACCTGCGCTCCAGCAATGGAAATCATCAGCGATACGGCACGCAGCAACATCCCCGCATTAGGCTATGCCGGGACCTACGCAATTGCCAACGTACTGCTGACATTAGCGGGGACACTCATCGTCATTGTCTGGCCTGGGCTTGGTTAGCGCTGAAATTTACTCTTAAACGAAAATTTTTTGCAGGTAAGCAGAACTTTTCTTCAAGACGTCAGTCATAACTATTGCCACTGCTTTTCTTTGATGTCCCCAATTTGTGGAGCCCATCAACCCCGCCGTTTTGGTTCAAGGTTGATGGGTTTTTTGTTGCCTGAATTTTGCGATCGCTGACTCCCTCCCCCGAAACTCTCTCACATTTGCAGCATGCTGGTTATGACACATACTTTTAGTCAGAGCTATATGGTAATAGGTGGTTGCTATGTTACTCGCAGGCAAAGTCGCGGTAATCTTCGGAGGCAGCGGCGCTATAGGCAGTGCAGTTGCGCATGCCATGGCGCGTGAAGGCGCCCATGTGTATCTGGGCGCGCGCAGTCAGGAAAAGCTGGATTGGGCGGCCAGTAGCATTCGAACCGCGGGCGGTGCAGTCGAAACCTTTGTCGCCGATGTACTCGACGAATACGGCACCTCAAAACAAGTTACTCACCTTGCGCAGCAAACCGGTGGAATAGATGTGGTGGTTAACGCAACCGGCTTTATGCATGAACAAGGCAAACGCATCGAGGCATTATCCCTTTCTGAGTTTATGAGCGGTATCACCCCTTTCCTCTCGGCGCAGTTCAATATCGCAAAAGCCGTAACACCACACATGGGCGGCAATCGTGCGGGCGTCATTCTCACCGTTGTTGCGCCAGCGGCCCCGATGGCGATGCCTGGACATCTGGGACACATCGTCGGCTGTGCGGGAACAGAGGCCTTTATTAAAGCGCTTGCCAGCGAACTGGGGCCGGCGAATGTTCGGGTCGTCGGCGTGCGCTCGCATGCGATTGTGGATGCCGTTCAGGCCGGTTCCTATACCGGGGAGATTTTTACCGCTAAAGCGCAGTCAATGGGTATAACCGTCGCACAATGGTTAGGTGGTGCGGCGCAAAGTACCATGCTTGGGCGCCTGCCTACGCTTGCACAAATCGCTGAGGTAATGACCTTTCTGGCTTCAGACCATGCCGGAGCAATCACCGCAACGGTGGTGAATATTACCGGCGGCGCTACGCACAGCTGACCGTCGCGGGCAACCCCGCAATACGCTCCACCATCAGCAAGATATCTTCTCGCCGCAGCGGTTTTTTGTCCGTGACAAAATGCAGCGTCATCCCTTCAATAAACGCATCCAGCGCCCGCGCCGTAACCGGAGCAAACCACTGCTCCAGCGTTTGTTGGCTGCGTAACATCCAGTTTTGCATCACCGTTTTTAGTGCCGGTTTACGGCTGGCGAAGGCATACAGCTGATACATGAGTTCCATGTTATCGGGTGTCGTGACCTGGGAGCTGTAAATCATATCGGTAATCGCATGGCAAGCCTGCGACGCATCCGCAACGTCGGCAAAAAAAGCCTGATACTGCAGCATCATCCTGTCAGTAAAACGGTCAAACGCCTCCATTAAAAGCTCATCAATTCCCGAAAAGTAATAGGTCATAGAACCCAAGGGCACCTGAGCAATTGTCGCAATCTTCCGATGTGTAACCGCATGAATACCATGGGCTATTACCGCATCCAGAGTCGCCTGAACTATTTTTTCCCGCCGCTGCGGATCGTTCGCACGTCGCACTGCATTACCTCTTCTTGCATTTGTGTACAAATGTACACAACCTTGCTAAGGTTGTCTTCTTTCCTCTTTTCTTCGGCTCGAATTCATGACTGGCATCTCATCACGCAAAGCCTTAAGACGTCGCACCTGGGCACTGTTCACGTTCTTCTTTTTACCAGGATTATTAATGGCCTCCTGGACAACGCGTACCCCTGCCATCAGAGATATCCTCTCCATCTCAACCGCCGAAATGGGCGCGGTGCTGTTTGGACTCTCAATTGGTTCGATGAGTGGCATTCTTTGTTCGGCCTGGCTGGTGAAACGATTTGGCACGCGTAAAGTGATCCACACCACCATGTCTTGCGCAGTCCTCGGAATGGCAATCCTCAGCGTGGCGCTCTGGCTGCATTCCGCATGGCTTTTCGCATTTGGTCTGGGCGTGTTCGGCGCCAGCTTTGGCGCAGCAGAAGTTGCCATCAACGTCGAAGGTGCGGCTGTTGAGCGCGAAATGAATAAAACCGTACTGCCGATGATGCACGGTTTTTACAGCCTGGGAACGCTGGCGGGTGCCGGAGTCGGGATGATGCTTACCGCCTTCAGCGTACCGGCGACCGCGCATATCTTGCTGGCGGCGATGGTGGCTATCACCCCTATCTTCATCGCCATCAAAGCTATTCCTGACGGCACGGGGAAAAATGCCGCTGACGGGTCTCACTCTGGCGAAAAAGGACTGCCTTTTTATCGCGATATTCAGCTATTGCTGATTGGCGTCGTGGTGCTTGCAATGGCATTTGCTGAAGGTTCCGCCAACGACTGGCTTCCGCTGCTGATGGTGGACGGACATGGATTTAGCCCAACATCAGGCTCGCTGATTTATGCCGGATTTACGCTGGGTATGACCGTTGGACGATTTACTGGCGGCTGGTTCATCGACCGCTACAGCCGCGTCGCGGTAGTACGCGCCAGTGCGCTTATGGGGGCTCTTGGGATTAGCCTGATTATTTTTGTCGACAGCACTTGGGTGGCGGGTGTTTCCGTTATTCTGTGGGGACTCGGCGCATCACTGGGCTTCCCACTGACCATTTCGGCTGCCAGCGACACCGGCCCCGATGCGCCAACCCGCGTCAGCGTTGTCGCCACTACCGGCTATCTGGCATTCCTGGTTGGACCACCGCTGCTGGGCTACCTGGGTGAACACTACGGCCTGCGTAGCGCTATGCTGGTGGTGCTGGCGCTGGTGCTTGTCGCCGCCATCGTCGCGAAAGCGGTGGCAAAACCGGATCTCAAAAACACCACTGTGATGGAGAACAGCTAATGCGTATCAAACTGATTGCAGTCGACATGGACGGCACATTTTTAAGCGACCAAAAAACCTATAATCGTGAGCGCTTTATGGCGCAATACCGCCAGATGAAAGAACAAGGGATCCGCTTTGTGGTCGCCAGCGGCAACCAATATTACCAGCTCATCTCCTTTTTCCCTGAACTGGCCAGTGAAATCTCATTTGTCGCCGAAAACGGCGGATGGGTGGTCAGTGAAGGGGAAGATGTCTTTAACGGTGAGCTGGCAAAAGACGATTTCCAGGCCATCATGGAACATCTGCTGACCCGTACGGACATCGACATTATCGCCTGCGGTAAAAATAGCGCCTATACCCTGAAGCGGTACAGCGATGAGCATAAGACTGTCTCCGCCATGTATTATCATCGTCTTGAATTTGTGGATAATTTTGACAACCTCAACGACATTTTCTTCAAGTTCGGGCTAAATATTTCAGACGATCGTATCCCCCAGGTGCAGGCTGACCTCCATGAGGCGATTGGCGACATTATGGTGCCGGTACATACCGGCTACGGCAGTATCGATTTAATTATACCCGGTGTGCATAAGGCAAACGGTCTGCGTCTGCTGCAACAACGCTGGAATATTACCGACGATGAGGTTGTTGTGTTTGGCGATGGCGGCAATGATATTGAGATGCTGCGTCAGGCAGGATTTAGTTTTGCAATGGCGAACGCCCATAAGCCGGTTATCCAGGCGGCAAAATATCGCGCGGGGTCGAACAACGAAGAGGGCGTGCTGGATATTATCGACCGCGTGTTAAAGAATGAAGCACCGTTTACGCAATAACGCCTCAGCACAGACGGCAACAAAATGATGGCATGATCTATTCATAATCCGCCTCAAATTAACCCGCTGGATTATTACCTCCAGTGAATATTCAGACGAGCGGATTATGAAGAAAAGTGTACTGATAGCGACATTGTTGCTGGGTTTTGCGGGGACAACATTTGCGCAAAGCGTTACCGTTGATGTACCAAGCGGTTATAAGGTGGTGGTAGTGCCCTCTTCCGTCAGCGTTCCGCAGGCGGTCAGCGTCACCACCGCGCCACAAACGGTGTATGTTGCTCCGACGCCTGCCCCGGCCCCTGTCTATCGCGCACATCCTTATGCGCGACATGTTGCAAGCGTCGGTGAAGGAATGATCATCGAACACCAGATTGACGATCACCACTAAGTTTTTGCCTGGCCCGGGCAACCGGGCTTTAACCTTCCCGTGAATCCCCTACCCGTTTATCTTTCAGGAAGATAACCATCAGAATCACCCACAGTACGCCGCTTGCCAGATTGAACAGGCTGAACAAGCCGTTTCCTCCGAGCAGATAAGCGTGTTTACTCAGCTCAATACCGACGGTAAAAATCAGCATCTGCAACATACCCATGGCGGCAGAAACCGTGCCCTTACTCATTTCACTGGCAAACAGCGTCAGACGTACCAGTCCCGCATTCGCCACGCCAATACCAAACGCATAGATGCTTAAACCCGCCGTCATCCATAGATAAGCATGGGATGACACCACCGTGGCCGCAGCGGCAATCACCAGCCCGACGGCGATTGGCCAGCCGCCCATGATAATCAGCGAACGTACGGTTTTTCGCGAGGTCAGGCGCGCCAGTACCAGGTTACCGGCAATCAACGCGCCAAAAATCGGTACCTGCAACAGGCCATATTCGTAACTGCTGAGATGTTCACCGCTGATGATAATAATCGGGGACTGCGCAATCCACGCCAGTAACGGCAGGCTGACAAAACCCAATGCCAGCGCGCCTGCAACGAAGCGCACGTTCCTCAGCACCAGCTTATAATCTTTGCCCAGCTCTTTAATCGACAGCTTTTCACCAAGCCGGGTTGCCGTTTCCGGCATCGCGCGTTGCAGACCAAAAAAAGAGATGGCGGCCAGGGCGGCAAACAGGATAAACATCCCTTCCCACGGCAGAACATGTACCCAGGCTGCACCGACCAACGGCCCCAGCAGGGGCGCAATCAACGCTACGTTTGCCATCAGCGCGGTAATTTTTATGCACACCGCTTCTTCAAAGGATTCCTGAATTGCGGCGTAACCCACCGCGCCAATAAAGCACAGGCTTATCCCTTGTAAAAAACGCAGGAAGGTAAATTGCTCAATATTCTGCGCAAGCAGGGTTGCAAGGCAGGTCACAATGAACCAGAGCACGCCGGTTAACATCACCGGGCGACGTCCAATTCGATCCGACAGCGGTCCTAATAACCACTGCAAAAACATGCCGCCAGCCAGATAGGCGGTCATGGATGTGGGCACCCAATCTAATCCGGCATTATATTGCTCCACCACCGCCAACATTCCGGGCTGGATCATATCGTTGCCGATATAAGTAGAGAATTCGTAAAGCACCAGACAGAGAGGGAAAAGTAATGCCTGACGCCCCAAACGGGCGCCTGAAGATAAACGGTTCTGCATGCAGTCTCTTAACTATAGGAAAATCGCGCAAAGTGTAATAAATGCGCCGTACTGGTGATAGTGAATTATGTGATTTGCAAGCAAATTGCGCACATTTTTACACTCAATTGCTCAGGAACATTTTGCGTTAAGGTTAATTTAAGTTGAGGCCGCTATCATGTTCAATAAGTCTCATTAATTGTCTGAAAAATAGTCATTTAACAGACAAATAAGACAAGACCGCTTTTTATCCCGTGAAAGCAATTTTATGCTCTCCCCTCATGGGCCTTTTTAACGATTACACTGAGTCTGGACGTTATGCTGGAAAATCTGAACAACTCACTTTTTTATCTCATCAATGCCACGCCGGACTCTGCGCAATGGATGATATCGCTTGCCATTTTTATTGCCAAAGACCTGATTAACATCGTACCGCTGTTAGCCGTTGTGCTTTGGCTTTGGGGGCCGCGGGCCCAGGTTACTCTCCAGCGCCAGTTAGTTATAAAAATGGCGATTGCGCTGATCGTCGGTCTGACGATTTCATGGCTGATGGGGCATCTGTTTCCTCACGATCGTCCGTTTGTTAACCACATCGGTTACAACTTCCTGCATCATGCGGCGGATGACTCTTTCCCGAGCGATCACGGTACGGTTATCTTTACCTTTGCACTGGCTTTCCTGTTCTGGCATCGCCTGTGGACGGGCGCTCTGCTGATGGTCGTTGCTGTGGCGATTGCCTGGTCGCGGGTCTACCTTGGCGTACACTGGCCGCTGGATATGCTGGGAGGATTACTCGCCGGGCTGATTGGCTGCCTGAGTGCCCAGATGATCTGGCAGCGGTTTGGCACGCCCCTGTACCTCGGCTTGCAATATTGCTATCGCGCCTGCTTCGCTCTGCCCATCCGTAAAGGCTGGGTGCGTGACTAACCCACGGTAAAAAGAGTAGTATTAAGCGCGATACTGAGCACTTATTCTACTCTCCAGGGGAACTATGGAAACTCGACGCGACGAGCGTATTGGTCAATTACTGCAGGCGCTGAAACGCAGCGATAAATTACACCTCAAAGAAGCCGCGACGCTGCTGGGCGTATCTGAGATGACCATTCGTCGCGACCTGAATAATCACGATGCTCCCGTCGTCTTGCTCGGGGGCTATATTGTTCTGGAACCCCGCAGCGCCAATCACTATTTAATCAGCGATCAAAAATCCCGACTGGTTGATGAAAAGCGCCGTGCCGCCCAGATGGCGGCAAGCCTCGTGCAGGCACATCAGACTATCTTTTTCGACTGTGGTACCACCACGCCGTGGATCATTGAGGCTATCGACAATGAATTGCCTTTCACCGCAATCTGCTACTCGCTGAATACGTTTCTGGTGCTGCAGGAAAAACCGCAGTGCCGCGTCATTCTGTGTGGTGGCGAATTCCATGCCAGCAACGCAATTTTCAAACCGCTTGATTTCCAGGAAACGCTGAACAACCTGTGCCCGGATATCGCTTTTTATTCCGCAGCTGGCGTTCATATTGAGAAAGGCGCGACCTGTTTTAACCTGGAAGAGCTACCGGTGAAACACTGGGCGATGTCGATGGCGCAGCATCACGTGCTGGTGGTCGATCACAGCAAATTTGGTAAGGTGCGTCCTGCGCGGATGGGTGAAGTAAAACGCTTTAATACCATCGTCAGCGATAGCCGTCCTGACGAGGCGTTTGTTGAGTACGCGAAAGCGCAACGTATCAAACTGATGTATTAAGCGATACTGCCGGATGGCGATAGCGTCATCCGGCAAACGCTAAGATTAAGAGAACCAGCCGCCAAACCACTGGTGGAATTTCATCATCACAAAGTCCCACATGCGACTAAAGAATCCCCCCTCTTCCACGGCCTCCATCACCATCAGTGGACGCTGCTCGATGGATTTCCCGTTCAACTGGAAGTCGATAGTTCCCACAACCTGACCTTTCTTCAGCGGCGCGGTTAACTGTGGTTCGGTCAGGGTAAAGCTGGCCTTCAGGTTTTTGAGCTGACCACGCGGGATAGTCACCGAGCCCGCTTCTCCGGCGCCCAAATTAACTTCACTCTTATCGCCAAACCAGACGCGCTGCGTCACGAAAGTGGCATCCGGTTTAATCGGCGTAACGGTTTCAAAGAAGCGGAAGCCCCAGGTCAGCAACTTTTCTGACTCATTAAAACGAATACGGTCGGTTTTCGCCCCCAATACCACGGAGATCAGGCGCATATCCCCCTGGGTCGCGGAAGCAACCAGGTTGTATCCCGCCCCGGCCGTGGTACCGGTTTTCATACCGTCCACGTTCAGGTTGGTGCTCCACAACAAACGGTTGCGGTTCGGCTGGCGGATTTTATTAAAGGTAAATTCTTTCTCTTTGTGGATAGCGTACTCTTCCGGTACATCGTGGATTAGCGCCTTCCCGAGCAGGGCCATATCACGTGCGGTACTGAACTGTCCTGCCGCATCCAGGCCATGCACAGTCTGGAAAGTGGTATTGGTCAGCCCCAGTTTTTTCGCGTAGCCGTTCATCAGACCAATGAAGGATTCCTGGCTGCCCGCAACGTAATCAGCCAGTGCGATACAGGCATCGTTACCAGACTGGATGATAACGCCTTTGTTCAGATCGGACACTGCAACCTGATCGCCGGGCTTGAGGAACATAACCGACGAACCGCGCAGGGCCGGATTACCGGTCGCCCAGGCGTCTTTGCCCACGGTGACCATGTCGTTGAGGTTAATTTTCCCGGCCTTCAGCGCCTGACCGACTACATAGCTGGTCATGATCTTGGTCAGACTGGCAGGATCCAGTTTCTCATCAGCATTACCTTCCGCCAGTACCTTACCGCTGGCGTAATCCATTAGGATCCACGCGCGCGTCGACGCTCGGTGGGGCCGTTGGTTGCTCCGCCGCCTGTACGCTCGGCGCCAAAAGGATTAAGAGTGCAGAACCTGCAGCAAAGCTGCGAAGTGAAGAGAAGTATTGCGTCATAAATGCCACCCGAGTATCCATTCCAAAAAACCACGTCATACCACACCGTGTTTACACAAAACCAGCCAAGCGACCCTGGCCAACCCATGCAGAAAAGGTCTGATGGATGACGTGTAAAATAAGTGCGGTGAGTAATAACGCACTAACGAGCTTAAAGAAACCGTAAGTTGGTAAAGTTTTTAAAGTTTATGCAATAACACCGCGCTGCGCTGCTCCTGGCACGATTTTTTTAGACTTTGTTGCGTAAATATTAGGTTTACCCCACCATGTGGGCTAGTCAGATGGCATCTGCAGCCATAAAGCTGCTCAATTAATTTGCGGGGTTACTATGATTACACTGTGGGGTCGCAATAACTCGACCAACGTAAAAAAAGTATTGTGGACGCTCGAGGAACTGGAACTGCCGTATAACCAAATTCTGGCGGGCGGACAGCATGGCGGTAACCGCGATGCCGACTATCTGGCACTCAACCCGAACGGACTGGTCCCGCTGCTACGCGATGATGAAACGGACGTTGTTCTGTGGGAATCCAATACCATTGTCCGCTATCTGGCAGCTCAGTACGGACAAAAGCGTTTGTGGATTGACGCCCCGGCCGCGCGCGCCGTCGGTGAAAAATGGATGGACTGGGCAAACCAGACGCTAAGTCCTGCGCATCGGGTTATCTTGTTTGGCCTGGTCAGAACCCCTGCCGAGAAACGCGATATGGCGGCAATCGAGGCGGGTAGTCAGGTGTGCGATAACCTGTTTGCCATTCTGGATAACGCGCTGGCGGACCAGCCATGGTTCTCCGGGGCTGAATTTGGCACTGCCGATATCGCCGTTGCGCCGTTCATCTATAACCTGTTCAACGTTGGCCTGAGCTGGACCCCGCGCCCACATCTGGAGCACTGGTATCAGCAACTGACCGAACGTCCGGCGTTTCAAAAAGTCGTGATGATCCCGGTCAGCTAACTAAATCAGGGACTCACTTTCAGTAATTCCCCGTCGGACTCGTCGGTTAGTACGTATAAGTACCCGTCTGGTCCGACGCGCACATCACGGATCCGTTGTCCCCTTTCCTGCAACAGACGACCCTCTTCGGTGACGGCATTCCCTTTGACGCTCAGCACGATCACTTCTTTATCTTTCAACGCGCCAATGAATAACTTCTGCCGCCACTGTGGGAAGGTATCGCTATTATAAAAAGTCATTCCGCTGACCGCCGGTGACTTTTCCCAGTAAAAGATGGGTTGCTCTGTTCCAGCAACAATTGGGCCTTTTGCTTCGGGAATTTTAAGACCACTGTAGTTAACGCCCCAGGTCGCAAGCGGCCAGCCGTAGTTTTTCCCTTTCTCCGGGATATTGATTTCATCACCCCCGCGTGGACCATGCTCATTAAGCCACAGCGTATCGCTCCAGGGATTCATCGCCATCCCCTGCGGGTTGCGGATACCATATGACCAAATCTCTGCCCGTGCTCCTGCCCTCTTCACAAACGGATTATCCGGCGGAATTTTTCCCTCATCGGTCAGTCGTACGACCTTGCCCTGCAGCTTATCCAGATCCTGTGCGGTAGAACGTTGATTGTTTTCACCAAGGCCAATAAACAGATAACCGTTGCCATCAAAAACCATACGTCCGCCAAAATGGTTTCCGCTGGAGAGCTTCGGCTGTTGGCGAAAAATGGTCTGGAACCCTTGCAGATGTTTGAGATCGTCGCTCAGTCGTCCGTAACCAACCGCTGTCCCGGCGTTACCTTCACTGTCAGCTTCAGCAAAGCTAAGCCACACCCGGCGAGATTGTTTAAAATCCGGTGCTAATGCCACATCAAGCAATCCCCCCTGACCATTCGCCCAGACTTTGGGTACGCCGGTCAGCGGGTCGGAAAGCCCCTTCCCTGACTGCCAAAGTCGAAGCTGGCCGCCTTTGAGCGTAATGAGCATGCCGCGATTGTCGGGTAAAAACGCCAGCGACCACGGATGATCGAGTTTCGTTTGCAGCACTTCCACCTCTACCGCGGCGGCATAAGAGGAAAATAGCGCGAGTGGGACAGCACAGAGAAAGAGTCGACGCATAACACCTCCTTAATGGCTCTGCATAAAGCGTAGCCAGCAAGGGGAATTATCCCGCCACATTTACATAATCTTAACGAAAAGGGGGAGCGCCCTCCCCCTGATTCAGACGTGTTCCAGCGTTGAATAAGATTCCAAACACTGGATACTTAGCGTCAGCGTTGTCAGGCAGTTTTCCAGTTTCTCTGCGTTAACGGCGATAAAAGTTGGACAATCGTGATGTCCACTCATAAGACAAACAGCGGCGGCGGCTAACGCCCCTTCAGCACGATGAAGGGCATTCCACTCTTCCTGATCAAGATGCCTACCGTGAAGCTGTGATTGCTCGTGCAATTCGCGATTCAGTGCAAAAAAATTATCACGCAGACGATCGCTCTCGCTGACTGACATGTAGCCTTTCGCTTTTCTCAACAGCAGATAAGCGGCAAGTTCGACACGGGCGTTTATCAATTTGTTGAGAAGATCGGTTCTCAGTCTGTCAACAACCATACTTTGTTCCTCCTCTTTCCAACTATGGTGCAACTTAATAGTATGGTCATTTTTTGAACAAAGTCGTGTCCAGGATCAATCCATCACCGAAAATTAACACAATTTACAAATAATCTTTAATTCCACGCCGGGCGTGGCGACTGATGGTATGAGATTGCGATACAATTTTTATTCAGAACTCTGTAGAATCCGTGCCCTGAATATTCCAATAACTGAACAATTTTTACGCTATGAGCAATGTAACCCACCAGCCGAAAATCGGCTTTGTCTCCCTCGGCTGCCCGAAAAACCTCGTCGATTCTGAACGCATCCTGACCGAACTTCGTACCGAAGGCTATGACGTTGTGCCAAGCTACGACGACGCGGATATGGTTATCGTTAACACCTGTGGCTTTATCGACAGCGCGGTTCAGGAGTCGCTGGAAGCAATCGGCGAAGCGCTGAACGAAAACGGCAAGGTGATCGTCACCGGCTGTCTGGGCGCGAAAGTCGATCAGATCCGTGAAGTCCACCCGAAGGTGCTGGAAATCACCGGGCCGCATAGCTACGAACAGGTTCTGGAGCACGTTCACCACTATGTGCCCAAACCAAAGCACAACCCGTTCCTGAGCCTGGTTCCTGAACAGGGCGTCAAGCTCACTCCGCGTCATTATGCCTATCTGAAAATTTCTGAAGGCTGCAACCACCGCTGCACGTTCTGCATTATTCCGTCGATGCGTGGCGATCTGGTGAGCCGTCCGATTGGCGACGTCCTCAGCGAAGCCAAACGTCTGGTGGATGCGGGCGTAAAAGAGATACTGGTCATTTCTCAGGATACTTCCGCGTACGGCGTGGATGTGAAGCATCGCACCGGTTTCCATAACGGCGAGCCGGTCAAAACCAGCATGGTTGATCTGTGCGAGCAGTTATCAAAACTGGGGATCTGGACTCGTCTGCATTACGTCTATCCCTATCCGCACGTTGATGACGTGATCCCACTGATGGCGGAAGGGAAAATCCTGCCGTATCTGGACATCCCGCTGCAACATGCCAGCCCGCGTATTCTTAAGCTGATGAAACGCCCAGGCTCCGTGGACAGACAACTGGCACGCATCAAGCAGTGGCGTGAAATCTGCCCTGAACTGACGCTGCGCTCAACCTTCATTGTCGGTTTCCCGGGTGAAACGGAAGAAGACTTCCGGATGCTGCTCGACTTCCTGAAGGAAGCGCGTCTGGACCGCGTGGGCTGCTTTAAATACAGCCCGGTAGAAGGCGCTGGCGCCAATGACCTGCCGGACCAAATCCCGGAAGAGGTGAAAGAGGAACGCTGGAACCGCTTTATGCAATTGCAACAGCAAATCTCTGCTGAACGTTTGCAGGAGAAAGTGGGCCGCGAAATTCTGGTTATCGTTGATGAAGTTGACGAAGAAGGCGCGATTGGCCGCAGCATGGCTGACGCCCCGGAAATCGACGGCGCGGTATACCTGAATGGCGAAACCAAGGTGAAACCTGGCGATATCATCCGCGTGAAGGTCGAAAACGCTGATGAATACGATCTGTGGGGCACCCGCGTTTAAATAAGCGCAACCCAACAGTAGGCCGGATAAGCGTTACGTCTTATCCGGCCTGTAATTTATCCTTTAATTTTCGGGTCCAGCGCGTCGCGCAGACCATCTCCCAGTAAGTTAAACGCCAGTACCGTCAGGAATATCGCCACCGCCGGGAAAATCGCCACGTGCGGCGCGATCACCATATCAGCGCGGGCTTCATTGAGCATTGCCCCCCACTCCGGGGTCGGCGGCTGCGCACCCAATCCCAGAAATGACAGGCTCGCGGCAGAGATAATCGACGTGCCAATTCGCATGGTAAAAAAGACCACGATCGATGAAACCGTACCCGGCAGGATATGGTTGAAGATGATGGTCGCATCGCTGGCGCCGATACTGCGCGCGGATTCAATAAAGGTCTGCTGCTTTAGCACCAGCGTATTTGCGCGCACCAGCCGCGCGAAGGCCGGAATGGAGAAAATGGCCACGGCAATAATCACGTTTGCAATGCCGCTGCCCAGCACAGCGACCACGGCTATCGCCAGCAAAATACCCGGAAAGGCAAACAGCACATCGCAGATACGCATAATCAGTCGATCCCACCAGCCTTCGTAGTATCCCGCCAGCAGACCCAGCACGGTGCCAATCGCCGCGCCAATAAATACGGCAAAGACCCCCGCCGCCAGCGAGATTTGCGCCCCCACCAGCACGCGGCTAAAAATATCCCGCCCCAGCGAGTCAACGCCGAACCAGTGCAGCATCGACGGTCCGTCATTCAGACGGTCATAATCGAAGTAATTCTCGGCATCAAATGGCGTTAACCAGCGAGCAAAAATCGCCACCATTATCAGCAGCACGACAAATAACCCCGCTAACATCGCCATGCGCTGGCGACGGAAACGACGCCAGAATTCATGCCACGGCGTGCGTATCTGCTCAGGCTTAACAAGGGGCATCGCATTTAAAATCGCCTGTCGGCGCCAGTTAAAAAATCGCATCCTTACTTGTACCTGATAGCCGGATTAATGGCGGCATAGAGCACATCCACCACTAAGTTAATAAGAATAAACTCCAGAGAAAACAACAGCACCTCGGCCTGAATCACCGGGTAGTCGCGCATTTCGACTGAGTCCACCAACAGCCGCCCAAGCCCTGGCCAGTTAAACACCTTCTCAACCACAATCGAGCCGCCAAGCAAAAAGCCAAACTGTAGCCCCATCATGGTGACCACCGGGATCATCGCATTGCGCAAACCATGTTTTAACACCACCCAGGTTTCACTCACCCCTTTGGCCCGCGCAGTACGCATATAGTCTTCACTGAGCACATCGACAAACGAAGCGCGGGTAAACCGGGCTAACACCGCAGCCACCGCCGCACCCAGGGTAATAGACGGGAGGATATAGTGCCGCCAGGTATCAGCTCCAACGGTGGGCAACCAGCCAAGCTCAACGGAGAATATCTGCATGAGCAGCATGCCGAGCGCAAACGCCGGGAAAGAGATCCCGGTGACGGCGAGCGTCATACTCAATCTGTCCGGCCAACGATTGCGCCATACAGCAGCAATGATCCCTGCCGTCATGCCGAATAACACCGCCCACGCCATGCTGGCAATGGTCAGCCATAGCGATGGCATAAAACGACTGGCTATCTCTTCGGAGACCGGGCGACGAGAAACCATTGAGGTTCCAAAATCGCCTTGCAACACGTTAGTAATGTAATGCCAGAACTGAATATGCAGCGGCTGGTCCAGACCCAACTGCTGACGCACCAGTTCGATCACCTCAGCATCAGCCTCCGGTCCGGCAATCAGCCGGGCCGGATCGCCGGGTAGCAGGTGAACAAATAAAAATACCAGCACCGCTACAATCAACAGAGTTGGAATCAACCCCAGCAGGCGCTTGAAAACATAGTTAAGCATCACACTCCCTTCGCCGGCCCCTGTGTGGCGGGGCCGGATGAATTGCTTATTTTAAATCCGCATCATCAAAGCTAAATCCGGTATCCGGCATGATCCAGAACCCGGTCAATCTGGTGTTGTGCGCCGAAATCAGTTGTTCCACTACCAGTGGGATCCACGGCGACTCTTTCCAGATAATATCCTGCGCATCCTTGTACAGCTTCGCTTTCTGGGCCGGATCGTTGGTTTGCAACGCTGCTGCTAAATCACTGTCCACCTGCTTATTGCTGTAGAACGCCGTATTAAACAGCGTTGGCGGCCAGTTTTGAGATGCAAACAGCGGTGACAGCGCCCAGTCTGCTTCACCCGTAGAGGCAGACCAGCCGGTGTAGAACATGCGTACCCCGCTCTCTTTCTGCGCTTTACCTTCAACTTGCGCCGCGCGCTGACCGGCATCCATCGCCGTCACCTGAGCCTTAACGCCCACCTGCGCCAGTTGCTGCTGGGTAAATTGCAGCACTTTCTGCGCGGTACTATGGTTATGAGAAGACCATAGCGTGGTGGTAAAACCGTTCGGATAACCCGCTTCTTTCAGCAGTTCGCGCGCTTTTGCCGGGTCGTATGGCCATGGCGTATAGCTTTGCGCATAGGCGATCGACGGAGGGAGAACGCCGGTTGCTGGCGTCGCGTAACCGGCAAACGCCACTTTCACCAGCGCCTGACGGTTGATGGCATAATTCAGCGCTTCACGCACCTTCGGGTTATCGAACGGTTTTTGCGTGACGTTCATGCTGATGTAACGCTGCATAATAGACGGACTGGCCACCAGTTCCAGGTTTTTATTCTTCGCCAGTAGCGCCGCCTGCTCGTAAGGGATCGGGAAGGCAAACTGCGCTTCCCCGGTCTGCAGCATTGCCGCACGCGTGTTGTTGTCGGTCACCGGACGCCAGGTAATCGTATCCAGCTTTGGCAGCCCTTGCTGCCAGTAACCCGCGAACTTCTTAACCTTTACAAAATCCGTCTGATTCCAGGTCTCAAGCTGATACGGCCCGGTCCCCACGGGATGGAAACCGATCTCCTTGCCGTATTTCTCCAGCGCGGCGGGAGAGATCATCGCCGTAGCCGGGTGCGCCAGAATATTGATAAATGCAGAGAACGGCTGCTTCAGCGTTATCTTCACCGTCGACGGATCGACGACCTCGGTTTTATCGATATTCTTATACAGGTTGTAGCGTTTCAGATGGTTTTCCGGGTTGCTGGCCCGATCGAGGTTAGCTTTAACCGCATCGGCGTTGAAGTCGGTGCCGTCCTGAAACTTCACGCCCTGTCGCAGCTTAAGGGTATAAGTCAGGCCATCATCAGAAACCGTATAACTCTCCGCCAGCACATTTTTCAGCTTCATCTCTTTATCAAGGCCAAACAGCCCCTGGTAAAACGACTTCGCTACCGCCTGCGACAACGTGTCGTTTGCGTCGTAGGGATCGAGGGTGGTGAAATTGGATCCTACCGCCACTACTACATCTTTGGCGGCCCAGCCAGGTGTGGCGGCCAGCGCAGAGGCCACTCCCACAGCAACCAGCCATTTTCGAGCAACAATTTTTGTCATGTTATTCTCCTTAAACCCTGCCTGCCTGTTATAAACGCGAAAGCGCATTTTCTGGTTGCGGACGCGCAACATAATGCCCCGGGCCAACTTGCTGGAGTGAAACGGGGGAAATCTCTTCACCGCGTTTGCGGATATTACTGGGGATATCATCCGACAACAGCACGCGCTGGGGCCGGTGATGTGAGGGATCGGCGACCGGGACTGCCGCCATCAGTTTGCGGGTGTACGGATGCTGCGGATTTTCAAACACCGCGCGTCGGGTGCCGATCTCGACGATTTGCCCAAGGTACATCACCGCCACCCGATGACTGATCCGCTCCACCACCGCCATATCGTGGGAAATAAACAGGTACGCAATCCCCATTTCTCGTTGGAGGTCGAGCAACAGGTTGATAATTTGCCCGCGAATTGAGACATCCAGCGCCGAGACTGACTCATCGGCAATAATCACCTTGGGATTGAGCGCCAGCGCCCGGGCAATACAGATACGCTGACGCTGACCACCGGAAAACTCATGCGGATAGCGCCAGGCATGCTCAGGGAGCAATCCTACGCGTTCCAGCAGCCATGCAACCCGTTTTGCCGCCGCATCGCCTTGCAGTAGCCCATGCACCCGCAGCGGTTCTAAAATGGAATATCCCACGGTCTGACGCGGATCGAGCGAAGCATAGGGGTCCTGGAAGATAAATTGAATATCCCGACGCAGCGGCTGTAGCTTACTGGCGGCCAGGGTATCGATACGCTGTCCGTTGAAAACAATCTCCCCGCGTTGAGACTCTACCAGACGTAGCAGCGCCCGACCGGTGGTGGATTTCCCGCAGCCTGACTCCCCCACCAGCGAGAGCGTCTCTCCGGGCCACAGGTCAAAGCTAACGTTTTCCACCGCATGCACCTCGCGGGTCACCCGATTAAGAATGCCGCTGCGCAGCGGAAAACGCGTCACCAGATTACGTACCTGCAAAATAGGCTCGCCTTCAACCACGGTATCCTGTTCAGTCTGTGGTTCTACATGACTGGGATCGTGTAACGAAATGAGAGGAAACCGGCGCGGGTACGCTTGTCCGGTCATCGCCCCAAGCTGCGGCACGGCTGCCAGCAGCGCTTTGGTGTAAGGATGCTGGGGAGCGTGAAAAATCTGCTCAACGCTGCCGGTTTCTACCGCCTCGCCCTGATACATCACCAGCACGCGATCGGCAATATCCGCCACGACGCCCATATCGTGGGTAATAAAGATCACTCCCATCGACATATCCTGCTGCAGCACTTTTATCAGTTGCAGGATTTGTGCCTGAATAGTGACATCCAGCGCGGTAGTCGGTTCATCGGCAATTAAAACCGCAGGGCGACACGATAGCGCCATGGCGATCATTACCCGCTGGCGCATGCCGCCAGAAAGCTGGTGCGGATAACGCGATAAAATAGCCTTCGCCTCAGGAATACGCACCTGGTCGAGCATCCGTTTCGCTTCCACCATCGCCTCTTCGTGGCTGGCCCCCTGATGCAAACGGATTGACTCAGCAATCTGCTCACCCACGGTAAATACCGGATTAAGCGATGTCATGGGCTCCTGGAAGATCATGGCGATATCCGCGCCACGCACGTGACGCATCCGCGACGCGCTCTGTTCACCCAGCTCAATAACCTGTCGGTTACGGCGTCGAAGGAGCATTTCATCGCAGCTCACCTCGCCGCCTGACTGTTCAATCAAACGCATCAGCGACAAGGCTGTTACCGACTTTCCTGAACCGGATTCGCCCACTATCGCCAGCGTTTCACCACGCTTCAGGCGAAATGACAGATTACGCACCGCACTGATGCGCTGCTGCTCCTGCTCAAAGACAATGTTCAGGTTGCTGACTGCCAGCACGTCGCTGGCGTCAAGCTCATCACTGTGTGGCAACGGTATCTCCTTTTTCCCGATAAATACCGGTGGTTGGCGTATCGCCTGCATATCCCCAGGCACGGTACATGCCTTCGCTGTTAAACGGCAAGGCGACGTTGCCCTCGTGATCGACGGCAATTAAACCGCCGCTACCGCCGAGCGCCGGTAATTTTTCCATTACTACGCGTTCGCACGCCTCCGATAAACTCAGGCCGCCATAGTCCATCAACGCCGCAATGTCATACGCCGCCAGCGCACGAATAAAGACTTCACCGGTTCCGGTGCAGGAAACGGCCACACTTGCGTTATTGGCATAGCAGCCAGCGCCGACCAGCGGACTGTCACCTACCCGACCCGGTAATTTGTTGGTCATCCCGCCGGTCGATGTTGCCGCCGCCAGATTGCCAAACATATCCAGCGCGACCGCACCCACAGTACCCATTTTGTTGTTTTCATCCAGCGGGGTCGCGCTATGATCCAGCACCGTTTCACCCGCCGATTGCGCTGCCAGCAGTTGAGCGTAGCGTTCTGGCGTCGAGAAAATATCCGCCGAAACGCGCTCCATCCCCTGCGCAATGGCAAAGTTTTCAGCCCCTTCACCTATCATCATGACGTGGGGGCTGTGTTCCATCACCAGGCGTGCCGCGAGAATCGGGTTGCGCAGATGGCTAACCCCGGCGACGGCTCCCGCGTTTAGCGTATTACCGTCCATCACACAGGCGTCCAGTTCATGGGTTTCATCACGGGTATACACCGCGCCAATTCCGGCATTAAACAACGGACACTCTTCCAACAAACGCACGGCTTCGGTGACCACATCC
>NZ_JAHLRC010000279.1:0-874 GCF_018919545.1 Citrobacter sp. S46_ASV_140 | reverse complement strand
CATCCAGATGACTCATGCCAAAAGTGCCGCAGATTCAGGCTTATTCTACAACGTGATACTGTTCTTAGGTAATTCGACGATCGCCATGCTGATTTCACTGCTCTTCGCGATCTATACCATGGGCCTGGGGCGCGGGAAAACAATCCCTGACCTGATGGATTCTTGCGGAAAAGCTATCGCGGGTATTGCCGGTCTGCTGCTGATTATCGGCGGTGGTGGTGCATTCAAGCAAGTTCTCATCGACTCTGGCGTTGGTCAGTATATTTCTACCCTGGTTTCGGGTATGGATATTAACCCGATCCTGATGGCCTGGGGCGTGGCCGCATTCCTGCGTATTTGTCTGGGTTCAGCCACCGTCGCGGCGATCTCTACCGCCGGTCTGGTCATCCCATTGTTGGCAGTACATCCCAATACCAACCTGGCCTTGATTACGCTGGCTACCGGCGCCGGATCCTGTATTTGTTCTCACGTTAACGATGCCAGTTTCTGGATGATTAAAGACTTTTTTGGCCTGACCACCAAAGAAACGCTGTTATCCTGGACGCTGATGTCCACACTCTTATCCATCAGTGGGCTGATTTTTATTCTGCTCGCCAGCTTAGTTTTATAATCGGGTTCTTACCAGTGAGCCAACCTGTCGTTCACTGTCCCCCATAATTTAGTGAGTGACGGCAATCGTCTACACGGTGACGAATCGCTGGCGATCTAAAAGGGGCGATATTGAACCGTTGATTATGCTGGAAGGGTGTACTCTCAGTAATACTGTAAAGCCGGAGCATGTCTCCGGCTTTACAGTATGGGGGAACAGAGGGCGATCGCTCAAATGGTATGCTGGTTTATTTCATGTAAAAGAATAAAATATCTGTATAAAATC
>NZ_JAHLRC010000278.1:0-893 GCF_018919545.1 Citrobacter sp. S46_ASV_140 | reverse complement strand
GTCAAATGTTTCGCCCACAAAGCCTTTACCAAGGCGGCCAGCGCCTATAATTAATACGCGTTTCATTATAACTCCTCATATTATTAGATATCCTTGCTCGTGAATATATGATTTATATCCTTGAGTGAGGACACCACGAAATTAGATCTGGTCTCAAGTTTTTCTTCGGTTACAAGAATGGCAACTTCATTTGAGACTTCAGCCATTTTTTGTTTGGTATAACACTCATCCAGATCGGGAATAGTTACACCGACTTCACTGTCAACATGCGCAACACCCATAAAGTATATATCCGGGCGAATAGCATTTAATTCACGAATAGTTTCAGCACCAATTAAAACCAAAGAGTTTTTATAAAGCCTGCCCCCTAATCCTATAACCTCTACATTCTTGTAATCACTTAATAAATGCAGAATAGGGATGTTATTAGAAACAACAGTGCATTTTAAATCTTTGGGTATTAGCTTTATGAGTTCGTAGTTAGTTGTTCCTCCGTCAATTAAAATGACGCTATTTTCTTTAATTAAATGTACGGCTTTCTTTGCCAGCTTTACTTTCTCATTGGTGTTCAGATCCTGCCGGATATTAAACTCAGTGATGGCAGGCCCGACGCGTATTGCGCCACTATGAACACGATGAATTACTCCTTGATTCGCAAGCTCATTTAAGTCGCGTCTTATGGTGTCCTCAGAAACCTTAAGACGCTCACTTAATTTACTGACAACAATCTTTTTCTCTTTCTCAAGTATTTGAAGAATAATATCTTGTCTTGCCGCTTTCATCGTAATGACTCATTTTATTCAGAGAATAATGAGTATATCTTAGATGTTTAGCACTTGTAAAATATATTCTATGGAATTAGCGGTTCGTAATGCCTGAACATTCTTTTCTTC
>NZ_JAHLRC010000277.1:0-925 GCF_018919545.1 Citrobacter sp. S46_ASV_140 | reverse complement strand
TGAGGAGCCAGGCAGTTGCATACCCATAAACTCCACCACCATCTGGTTAGTGTTCGCCGTGCCGTAGAACGTACAGGTACCCGGAGCGTGATAAGACGCCGCTTCGGATTCAAGAAGCGCCATGCGATCGACTTTACCTTCAGCATACAGCTGACGGATACGCACTTTTTCTTTGTTCGCCAGACCGCTCGCCATCGGACCGGAAGGAATAAAGATTGACGGCAGATGACCAAATGACAGCGCAGCCATTACCAGGCCCGGGACAATTTTGTCGCACACGCCGAGGAACAACGCGCCGTCGAACATGTTGTGGGAAAGGCCCACTGCAGCAGACATCGCAATCACTTCACGACTCAGCAGCGAAAGCTCCATCCCATCCTGTCCCTGGGTCACACCGTCGCACATTGCAGGTACACCGCCAGCAACCTGGCCTACTGCATTGGCTTCATGCAGTGCTTTACGAATGATGGCCGGATAGTGTTCATACGGCTGATGCGCGGAAAGCATGTCGTTATAGGAGGTAATGATCGCGATATTGTTACGCAGCATGCTTTTCAGCGAGGCCTTATCGTCCGGCTGACACGCAGCAAAACCATGCGCCAGGTTACCGCATGCCAGTTGCGAGCGATGAACGGTAGTTGATTTCGCTTGTTCAATACGGGCGAGGTAGGCGGAACGTGTGTCACGAGAACGTTCGACGATACGTTGTGTTACGCGTAACAAATTCGGATTCATAGAGGCTCCTAAAATTTATCTGTCAGAGCGTTGGATCAACAATGTGTTTCAGTTGGGTAAAAATAGCTGAATCGCTTGTTGGCCGTAGCTCAGGGGCAAAATCGTTTCAGGCAGTGTAATAAAAAAAGCCCCGCGGGTGAATCCACGCGGAGCTTAAAAGTGCAAAAATTATTCTACAATCTGTGTTAGA
>NZ_JAHLRC010000276.1:0-929 GCF_018919545.1 Citrobacter sp. S46_ASV_140 | reverse complement strand
GATCAAAGGGCGTACCTTTGCGCAGAGGGTTTGGCGGGATCTCTGTTCGCTTCCACTCTTTTTTTCGCCGTTTATGTAGAGTTTCCAGGTTAATATCCGCCACGTTTTCCCAGCCCAGCAGGGTGAATATCTCCTCTGACAGCGTTTCTTCCGGTAACGGCTTATGTTTGTAAATTGACCAGGCCGCGGGAAGCAGGCACATCACCAGCAGAAAAACTATTGTGCCTGCTATAAATATATAGAACATAGGATCGTAAAATGATGCCATACCATCGCTACACAGCAATGTTATGAGGACAACGGCCAGGCTCAGATAGCAAACCCGCAACGGGATACGCACTGCCGCCCGGCGCGCCTGATTCTTTCCCCGGTAACACCCCGGCGTCATGCACACTGACTGCTCCTCCGGCCTGTGGATGGCATACACCAGATACTCCTCGCCGACCGGTGCCGCCAGCAGTTCCACCTCCTCGCCTTCATAGCACCAGTGACATCCCAGCCAGCCCGAAAAACGTCTGCCGCTAATGCGCCCGGTCAGATACCAGGCCCCGCACAGCGGCCTGTCATAGTCCTGCAGCAGGGCCGAAGCTGTCCCTCCCGAGCCGCTGGCCGCCCAGACCACCGCCGACGCCGCCATCTTCTTTTTATACCGGGTGTAGTAGGCGTTTCCTTCCGGATAGGACAGAACGTCGAAATGCTGCACCACCCGCCGCTGCGTCAGTTTTTCTATGACGCCCCGAACTTTAATCAGCGGTGCCGGAGGCGGCAGCACCGGGTCCGGCGGGGCGTTTTTCAGCGCCTCCAGCAGCTCTTTCTCTTTCAGGCGAAAATGTGCCAGCCATTTTCCTTTTTCATTTTTGGCCTCGATATTGCGCAGAATTTCCTGCGTTCGCGCCAGCTCACTTTTTTGCTGCAGATAGTTATGAAGC
>NZ_JAHLRC010000275.1:0-964 GCF_018919545.1 Citrobacter sp. S46_ASV_140 | reverse complement strand
GCTGTAAAGACCCTTTGCTTTTACCTCAATGAAAGTATGGCGGAATATTTTTTAAGGGAAATTGCTACGCTTAGGTATTTAAGATAAGGTGAGGCGAAATATCTGATATTCATAGGTAACGTTGCTTACGGATGCCTAAGCCATTGTGATTGAATATCATTGACCCCCTTAATTTTAGTAGGGGGATTACGCGGGTATTTTTTAAAACTGAACTACGCTGTTTATCTTTCTTACTTATTACATAAGTGAGAGGCATCCGGCCAGCGGTTATACGCCAAATTTATTTTAATAATATCAGTTGGTTGTTTTGATTTTAATTATTTCTACACGTAATTATAAAAGCCAAAAAATCTATAAATAAAACGATTGGGCTAAATAAAAGTAATGCCATTTGCGTTAAGGAAGAATTTTCCATGCACACACAGACAATATATGAATTAAGTCAGGAAGCGGAACGCTTGCTGATGCTCTCGCTTGAACATCTCAGGCAATTGCAAAAATTGCCTATGACGTCGTTGGATGATGTCGCGCTAAAACAAGGAGAGCATAGCAGACAGGTGGTTCAGCCCCTGCATTTCAGCGCGCGTGGCATGGATGTCCAGCAGGCAACGCTCAATAATGAACTGCGTAAGATTACGCGTCTGGAAATGGTGCTGGCGATTGTCGGTACCATGAAAGCGGGAAAATCGACGACGATTAACGCGATTGTAGGGACCGAAGTTTTACCTAATCGTAATCGTCCCATGACGGCGCTACCAACGCTAATTCGCCATACGCCGGGGCAGAAAGAGCCGGTGTTGCATTTTTCACATGTCACGCCTATCGATGCCTTAATGAAGGTTTTACAGCAGCGCGTGCGCGAGTGCGATCGCCAGCGTCTTACGCAGACCCTGGAAATTGATAAGGATATGAATGTCCTGCTGCAGCATATTGAAAACGGCGTGGCATTTGAGCGGTATTATCT
>NZ_JAHLRC010000274.1:0-985 GCF_018919545.1 Citrobacter sp. S46_ASV_140 | reverse complement strand
GATCATCACCCATCGATTCTCCATCGATGAATTCCAGCAGGGCTTTGACGCGATGCGCTCGGGCCAGTCAGGGAAAGTGATCCTGAGCTGGGATTGAATGCTCGACTTGTATTAAATGCTACCAACGGCCAGATTCTTTATTCTGGCCGTATAAATAATAAATACTATTTGCCTCGAAGCTTTCTGGATAAAGATCTTATCGCTTCTTTGAGCCAGATGAGCTTATAGATTAACCCTTTTCCTTTGATGTTAATATGATATTTTCGCTGCAATGCTAAAATGTCATTAGCCTGGCAAATCTTCATATTTCCCTTACAGGATAAGTCAATTATTCTTAATTCACCGCCTGGCGTACGAATGAAATTTCCAGGGTGGATATCATTAGATGCCAACCCGGCTTTGTGAAGGCGCAGAACGCACTGTTTCACTTCATCGGCATTCTTATGGTTAATTTCTTTTAAAGGAGTGCCTTCAACATATTCATGAATAATATAAACATCATGACACTGACGAAGGCGTACTTTTTCAGCGGCATAGTAGAGATCGGCTGTACAGGCGCGCATTTCCGGGGAGAGTGTGTCCAGCTTCTTGATGAGCCAGGAATAAAAGGGGCCGGAGATAAAATTCTGCATTTTTTTCTCAAATCGAGAATCAACTTCACGGTCGTTTTTGATGATAAATTTTTGTGAGTTGTACTCGACCAGTTCTACACTGCGCATGGCGTTACCACTGCTCAACGGTTTGCCACTGATTTCTTTGTTTATATACTTATTCATCAGTGACTTAAGGTCTGTTTTGGTCTCTTTGCAATAGACCGTATAACCTTTTTCATGTGTCTTACTGATGGCCATCACTTTCCTCAATATCAGTGTACATCGCGCGTTAATTTACAGGGGTATAGTATACAGGTTGTGTCCCTCAATATGTAGACGATCTGAGCTATCACGGCCGCTGAACTCAGGCGCCGCATGGCATTTTCCCATAC
>NZ_JAHLRC010000273.1:0-991 GCF_018919545.1 Citrobacter sp. S46_ASV_140 | reverse complement strand
GTCCGCTCTTGGCACATAGCAGCCCTTAAGCGGTAACTCGCCAGCATGGGGTGTCGGGGGGGCTGAGGTTCAAATCCTCTCGTGCCGACCAAAAATCCTCTAAGAACCAGCCTGTTACGGCTGGTTTTTTATGTCTGTTTTCTGAACGGGGAATAATCGGGGGAAACCCCCGACACAATGCATCGACTTCACCGTAAAATTTCAGCTATTCACATCGCCGGACAATCATCAAACTCCGCGTTCCTGGCATCATTAATGATGTAAGTAATCACCCCGAATATAGCGGGTACAGAACCGTAACCGTCATCATCTACTGGTAGCGCCTCCCTTCTCCCGCTCTCCAGATTAATCAAGTGGGGTTGAGGATGAGTCCGATATCGCTTGATCCTGAACTCCCCGTCGATTGCACAAATCAGCAGTGAGCCATCGCAGGCAGTAAGTGACGCATCTACCACAAGCAGCGCTCCCTGGAGTATCCCTTCCCTGAAATGTGAACGCGATGCCCGCATGAAGTAAGTCGCTGCTGGCTGGCTGATAAGCTGCTGATCGAGTGAGATCCTCGTTTCAACGTAATCGCTGGCCGGTGAAGGGAACCCCATGGCTATAGTCCTCCGTTTGGATTGAACAGCTGAAAGGTTCGGTTCTCGCCTTCCTGCGTGGAGACATCGCGGAATGTTGTTACATAACATTCTATCCAATCGTTGGCCTGCTTCAGCGTCCAGTGCCAGTTAACCTTACCCAGTTCCTGGACAAACCGCTGTGTGGTGACAGTCTTCCGGCCATTCGGTTCTCGCTGTATCGAAGCATGCCAGGCTATTTCAATATCGCTACGTCGTGGCATCATTAGCCCCTCTTGAATACTGGATAAAAACACAGTATAAATACTGTATACCCATCCAGTAAAGAGGCATTAAGCAATGTTCGTGGAACTCGTTTATGACAAAAGGAATTTTGATGGCCTGCCCGGTGCAAAAGATATCATTCTGGGCGA
>NZ_JAHLRC010000272.1:0-1012 GCF_018919545.1 Citrobacter sp. S46_ASV_140 | reverse complement strand
TACCTTTACGTAGATAACTTCCTTTCCCTTTCTTATTTTTCTCAATGCGCTGCCTGAACAGTGGGTCATGTAGAAGCGCCTCAATGGCGTTATCTTTTATCTGCCCTTTAGTGTGCTGATAACGACTCATAATACCTCCGGTTGTCGTAATTTACGCCGCGAGTGTAGATCTGACCGTGCAATAAATCAACAGCCTGATGGTGATCCACTGGCGCCTTGCTCAAGTGCTTCAAGGATAGAGCAGTACACGCTGCTGTGTGCCTTGCCACAACACGCGTCATTCAATCGCTGCAGCGACCGTTGCATCGCCTGAAGCTCAGCTATTCTCGCTTCCACTTCCTGCAATCTTTCCTGGACGATCCCTTTTGATTCCTGGCAGGTATGGTGTTCGGGATCGATGCGGATCGAAAGCAGTTCGCGGATCGATTCCAGAGTGAAACCAAGCTGACGGGCATAGCGAATAAACTTTAGACGCTGAAGATCGCTTTCCGTATAGAGACGAAACCCGCCTTCTGTACGTATTTCATGTTCCATCATCTGCTGCTTTTCATAGTAGCGGATAGTATCAGGCGTCACGTCAGCCAGTTTCGCTAATTCACCAATACGGTACATGCTATCTCCGCTATTCGTCGTTGATCTTCTGCAGCAGCTTATCTGCGTATTCACCGTGTAAAAACTCGGTGCTGAGTCCAGCCTGCCGAAGTTTCAGTTCCAGTAGTGACAGTCTTCGACTCACTTCCTGATAATGGGGATCATCTTTGCGGATCCCTGCAAGTATTTCAAGCAGTTGTATTGCCTCTCTGCGCTGCTCAAGCTCAGGAGGAAGACATCCCGCATTTTTTAATAAACGGAATCCGGCTCGAAGTTCAGGCGGAATGTGGGTATCATCGTCAAGAACCAACGGTTCTCCTGTACCAGGCAAACCATCAAACTCACCTTTAGACTGCGCATCAGTAATATGGCGCTCTGCCCACTGGTCCAGTAACCACATACAACACTCCAGTGATGAACA
>NZ_JAHLRC010000271.1:0-1016 GCF_018919545.1 Citrobacter sp. S46_ASV_140 | reverse complement strand
ATTATACTGGTGTAACAAAACCATGGCACGAGTGGGCTGACTATTCCTCAGCACAATTTTTCCGCACAGTATATGAGAATTCACCATGGAAGAATCAGCCTTATCAAGTTGCAAAACAAAAGCACGAATATAGAGAAGAATATAAACACCTTCTTTATCAAAATAAAATAATTCCAGGCCTGATCGCAGCAATTAAATATAAAACAATGTAATGGTGATCTTTATGATTGATAAAATCATATTTACTGTAACACCTATTTATTCTATTCCACCACGTGGTGCCGCAGCAGTTGAGACCTGGATGTATCAGGTTGCCCAGAGAACTAAATTCCCTAATCGTATTGTCTGTATAAAGAACGAAGGATATTCTGATTATTCTTACGTAAACGAAAGATGCAGTATTCATCGTATTGGATTTAGCTCAGTATATAAGCGTATTTTCCAAAAGTGGACTCGGCTGGATCCGTTACCTTATTCAAAGCGCATACTGAAAGTTGCCGAAAAATTTGAGATAACCGATCAAAGTGTGATTGTTGTCCATAACAGTATGAAGTTATATCGACAAATTCGTTCGCAAGCTCCTCAGGCTAAAGTTGTGATTCATATGCATAATGCGTTTGAACCTAAGTTGCTTGATAAAAAAGTTAAGATGATCGTACCAAGTTTGTTTTTGAAGAACTATTATCAATCTTATCTTCCTGAAGCTGATATTGTTATTGTGCCTAATGGTATTGACCTGGATATCTATCAATCGTCATATGAATCAATATCAAAAAATAAATTAAATATTTCCCCTGAAAGCAAGGTGGTATTTTTTGCTGGACGCATAGTACCTGATAAAGGTGTTCTCTTGCTTCTGCAGGCTTTTGAAAAGTTGCTGCATGAGAATAAAAATCTGAAGCTTGTGGTCGTTGGTGATCACATGGAAGTAAATAAGAACGATAAAGGTGATTATCAGCGTGAAGTTCGGGAAATAGCCGAGCGCCTCAAACCACATTGTATTATGTTAGGTAGTA
>NZ_JAHLRC010000270.1:0-1040 GCF_018919545.1 Citrobacter sp. S46_ASV_140 | reverse complement strand
GTAAGAAAATAACGTAACTCATACATAAACAATATCGATTCACTTCCCGCCGCAGTGGTCCGGGATCGGCCTATCAATGCTCAAAATTGTGAAGTTGATGCGATAATTACCTTTTCTCTTCATTCTGGGTGACGACATGGATAGTGTTGAACTTTCACGTACTACTCGCTGGGGCATGATATCTATCGGCCTGTTACAGGGGATATTGTGCTACCTGCTGATGACATATCTGGTGCCGCATAATGACGGCTGGCTGTTCTATGGCATGCCCGCGACAATTGCTCTCTCCTCGGCGCTTTTACTCACCGTTGTCTCTTTCAAACAACGTGCGCTGTGGTACTGGATGGCGCTGATCTTTGTTGTCGTGCTGGCGATGAGCGTCTGGCTAAAGTGGCAAGTCGAGGACAGCGATAAGTGGCGGCAAAATGATATTTTTATGTTGTACGGCTGGCGCTTACTGCTGATGGCGATGCTGGCATTGCCATGGATTCAGTACTCGCTCCACGCATCCCGCCAGCAGGCCCGCTATGCGCAGTATTATGCTAGTTTGTGGCTTAATGCGCTGACGTTACTGATTGTCTTTGTCGCCAACGGTCTGTTCTGGATGGTGCTCCTGCTATGGAGCGAGATGTTTAAGCTCGTTGGTATTACCTTCTTCGACACGCTTTTCTTTGATACCGACTGGTTTGGCTACGTGGCCTTTGGCCTGGTTACCGCACTGGCGGTGGTACTGACCCGCACGCAGTCGCGTCTGGTTGCGGCGGTCCAAAAGTTACTGACTTTGATCGCCACCGGTCTGTTACCCCTGGTCGCGCTGCTGGCGCTGATGTTTGTGCTGACCTTGCCCTTCACCGGCCTGGAGGCTATCTCGCAGCGGGTGTCTGCGGCCGGGTTGATGTCAACGCTGGCGCTGCTCCTGCTGCTGTTGATGGCTATCGTTCGCGAGCCGCAGAAAGAGGCGCTTCCCTATCCAGCCGCGTTACGCTACCTGATCAAATGCGCCCTGGTTGTCGCGCCCATCTATATGCTGATTGCCGGTT